>PIVS01000709.1 GCA_003353855.1 Desulfobacteraceae bacterium | reverse complement strand
GGAAAATGGCAGTAAACCGGGCCGGGTTCCATGATATTTAACCGGGCCATAACCAATTCCTTGGCAGTATCAACGCCAATCCGAAAAAGCTTAACTTTCCCCAGGTTGGATTTGCTGGGCCTGGATATGATAGGCACGCCCACCCCGCCTTGTCCCTTTATGGCATATATCCGCCGTGCGCCCTTTTTCTTGACAAAGCGGTAAACCTCCTGTGTGTAATGGCCGCCGGAATCAATCAGGGTGGCCGCAATTTTCATGGTATGGCCGTTTTCATGTGCAAAGGTTTTTTGTAAATATAAATCCAGGTCAGCCCATATGTTTTTCTTGCCGGGGTCCCCATGAAAAATCTGGTATTCAATCCGCCAGTTTTCGTCCCCATCGCCCCAGGCTTGCACCTCTGCCTCTAATCTATCGTCCTGAACATCAACGGCACACGTTAAGACCAGGCCCTTTTCCGGCACGGGGGCCGCGTAGTTTTCCCGGCGGTTATATAAAACGCTATGCTCTATTTTCTCGCCGTCTTCCTCCCAGGTTTCCCCAAGGGTTGTATTTACAAAGGTCTTTAATTTGCCCGGATCGTCTTTGGCGTTTAAAAAATCTTTAACGATTCTGGACCAATCCGTGAAAGGGCTGTAAGCCGTCCAAATCCAAAAAGTAACATTTTCAGGGGGGTCAATGCCTTCCCCATCTGCGGCGAACCATTCCAAACCATCGAAGGTCCACACGCCTGTGTCAATGCAGACCCACCGGCCTTTTTCCTGTTGTGGCATCCATTGTGCATAAGACCCCAGGCCCCCGCAATGTTCGCATTGATATTGTACCCCCTCGGGGTTGTCCTTCTCAAAGATAAAGCCGTGGTCGCAATCCTTCCCGCCCCATTTTAAAGACTGTTCTTTTTTGCACAACGGGCAAGGGATATTAAATTTTAAATTTATTTCGGAATCACTGGCGGCCCTTTCAATTTGACATTCCCCTTTTATCTTTGGGGTGGACCCGCGCACCGATTTTGGGAAGACTGATCCTTCAATACGCTTGTCACCCAAAAAGGTGGGGCTGCCCTCTTTTTCCACGTCTGCCGGAAAGGCGGCCAGTTCATCATATAAAACCACGTCCGGGGATTTCTCCCGGTAATTCTTGGCCGCCGTGCCACCAACACACCACAATTGTTTTGAATTGGAAAAGCGTTTTGTGTCTTTGGTATTATCCCTGTGTTTTTTCCCTTCCCACGGGGCCAGGGCTTTAACCACCGGCACGTCCCTTATCATGGTTTCAATGTGGGATTTACAAAACCCCGCCGCGCTTGCATCCGTGGGTTGGAACATCAATTGATTTCTTTTCCTGTGTTCCAGGTTATAGCCCAAAAGGGCTTTTAACATTTGGCTGTATCCAATACGGGCAGACTTTACCAGGTTTACCACCCTGATTTCATCGTTTCCCATGGCATTTAAAATGGCAACTTGAAAGGGCAAGGTTTCCCACCGCCCCTCAATGTATGAAGATTCGGCGGAAAGATAAAAATTTGCGTCTGCCCATTCCACACACGTTAAGGGCAAAGGGCGGTAAAAGCCAACCAGGCCCAGCCGCACGGAATTAATAAAATTCTTAATTTGCTTGCTGGATAAATTCATCAATTATTCCCGGCAAAGCCGTATCATTTAAGGCGGAAAGCGCGTTCATGGATTTCGATAATTCCCGCCGGATCGTTTTTAAAAGTTTGGCCCCGGCTTCCGGGTGCCGCCTGGTAATATTCAAGGGCAAGCTGTCCAGAATACCGGCGGCCTCGTTCGCAACCTTTGCCATGGCAAAAATAGCAAACTCACACGGGATAACTTGCGCCCGTGCAATTTCGTTTTTTAATTCCTGGGCATCGGCCTGGGCGCTTGTGAGTCTTAACCGTTCGGTATCAAGATTTAATTCCCCGGCTATGGGGGAAATTTGCTTTTTTAGTTTGACGGTAGCTCGTTCAATTGCCCAGGCCAAAAGGTCCCTGGAATCGTAATATACTAACCTTCCCCGCTTTTCTGTGGGGAAGTTTTTTTCTACTAAGGTGGCGCGTTTAATTCCCAAAAAGTCCGCTGCCTGGCTTTGGTTCAACTGGAATGGCAAATCGTTTTTGTTAGCCATTGCAGGTGTCCCCCAAGTTTTTCGTATGGACTGAGGGATCGGGGTTCGCCTGACCCAAACAAAAGGTCATGGGAAGGACCCGCCCGGACAATTCCAGGCGGGTCACACGCTCACTTTCAATCGGGTTAACTATTTGGGAAACTTGAATCATGCC
>PIVS01000708.1 GCA_003353855.1 Desulfobacteraceae bacterium | reverse complement strand
CCGGGAGTACGGCGGAGCTGTGGGCTGCTCATTTAAGCAGGCATTGGATGGATTCAGATACAAATTCAGCAGGCACTCTATATATTGATGGACATGTCCGGGTATACCACGGAGGCCTGACCAAACCACCCCGGAGATTTGTTTCCCGTGAGCGGTTATGTTTAAGAGGCACGACGGACTACTGGGTGAATGATGCCACAGGAAGGCCTTTTTTTGTTGTGGATAAACCAGTAGATCCCGGGCTTCTTCAAACTCTTCAAAAAGATATTGTTCCAAGACTACTTAGAGATGTCCCGGCGCAACCCAGTGGGCAGATGTTGAGTGGCAAACCACAAAAATGCCGATTGATCCTTGTTTTTGATAGAGAGGGTTATAGTCCAGCTTTTTTTAAAAAAATGTGGTTGGACCTTCGTATCAGTTGTATGACCTATCATAAACATCCTGGTGAAGACTGGCCAGTGGAATGGTTCGCCAAACAAAAAGTGGCCATGCCAAATGGAGAGACAGTTACCATGGAGTTGGCTGAAATGGGAAGCTTAGTTGGGTCAGGAAAACTTCTTCCGCTATATGATGAAACACTTTGCCATTGATCTTCTTCAGGAGTATGGGACAGAGGAACTTCCTGACACCGGACAGGTGGTCAATCCCTCTTGGCGAGTATTGAATAAATCCCGCAATTCAATCCAGAATAAGCTTTAAATGCAGCTCTCGCCAAACTTTTTGATGAACTAAACACAGCTGAGGTTTACTATCCCGGCACAGACATGCTTATGAGTAACGGTGGATAGTAAAAAGTAAAATGGCAGGGCCGAGGTGCCATCGTTTCTTCCCAGAGGTAAGGAGTCCTGAAGTTCCAACTGCGGTTCTATTATTTTTCGCATATTTTTTACAACGAAGATTTTTACTTCGTTTATCCTTTGTTTCAAATATTACTATATCATTATTGTAGTTTAGATACCTGTCAATAAAGGGCTTACTATTGAATATAGTAACATTTTCGATCACAAAATTGAAGGAAAACCATAGTAGAATTGCATTTTTTTCAATATCGGAAAATCCTATAAAACCCTAACCAGAATAGCCTCAAGCACTGTTTCGGTCACGCACTAATTATGTTGTCAATTTGATTGGGGAACTCAGGGAAATCAGCTGTATCTATGTGATATCATAATTTAAAATTTGACTTCCAAGCTGCATGGCAAATATCTAAATGTTTTCAACGGGTTAGGTGACTTGGCATACAAATAGCAGAAATCTTTGCCACCCATGAGGCCGTTGATCAGAAAAAACCGCTGGGCTTTAGAGATTATGGCTCGAAAGATCATTTAAACTTTGCCCAAAATCGGCATACTATATACAGTGTTGCATCGGTGCCACTATAGAACATAGAGTATCAGGTCAGGTGCGAACCACTATAGTTAGTTTAACTCTTCTGTCGAAAAAAATGGATCGATCGCAATTTATAATATTTTTTTTTAATTCTCCTAGATTATTGCTTGACTGTTTCATAATAACATAGTAGCTAAGTTTTTAGATATTCCCGCTGTTCAGCCGATCGCGCTTTCGACTCTCTACATTAGACCGACGTCTGACCTTATTTTGAAATAATCTTTTACGGTTATGGGGAGGCCATCATGGGTCTGACCAGAAGAATTCGCAGGCGACTGGAAAAAAAGCTTCGAAGGGCCAAAAAACCATAAAAGATGCATCTCGAAGCGATCGGGTTGGGTGACGGCGCTTGGTCGGTCGTGAACCCGGCCGTGGTGGTGCTTGATGCCGACCGTGATGGAATGGGGCAGATCACCGCCACCCTGCACGATGCCGAGAATATCTCCGCCATCCATATTCTCTCCCACGGCTCCGCCGGCGGGCTGCAACCGGGCAGCACGCGTCTGGATACCGATTCGCTCGGTTCCTACACCACGCAATTGCCCGTTTTGGGGTGAGGAGGTGGTGCACTATAATGTGAGGTGATGGATCAATGGATGTGGAGGAGGCTAAATTTGGCAAAAATTGTTAACGTTACAGGAGGCAGCCCTTTCAAGGTATTACTATAGAGAAAAATAATTAAATGAATACAGTTCAGAAAATAAATCTATACATTTTCGTTTCTAGCGGATACAAGCCGGGAATCATAACCCGGAACCTGTATCTTAAGAAGATCAAGATGTTAAGCCCTATTTTTGAACGATTTGTCAAAGAAACACCTATATCAGTAATTGCTCGAAGTGCCATGGAACGAATTTTTAATCCTGAACAGTTGGATCAATGGTTCGAC
>PIVS01000707.1 GCA_003353855.1 Desulfobacteraceae bacterium | reverse complement strand
TGGTGATGGCCTCCATTTCCTCTGTGCCCTGGGCCACCGGGACAAGAACTTTTTTTCCCATGAGGTGCTCCTTTTTTTTTGAGATTAAAAAAGAAAACACTCTAAACTAACAGGGGTTTTCCCTGAAGTCAATCCGTTGGGAGATTAACAGCTCCCTCCCTTACAAGAAAAATCAATTACAGGGTTCCGAATGCATTATCAATAAATGTTTCAAACCGTTAAACTGGTTCATTGCCGTTGGGGAACACCTTGATTATGTTGAAGATGATATTCAAAAAGATGACAATAAACCTGTCTATAATAAATTTTTTTTTGTCATGGGTATACCGGATTCTGAATTTATGGTTGAAGCAACCCAACCCATTGATGAAATTGACAGAGCAATCGATTTGAAGCATTCAGAATCGTTATCATCGAGTTAAAGGATTTTTGCGATTTTCCCATGGCAAAAAGAAATTTTTTAATTGATCTCATTGAAAACCCGGTACTCATTGAAAATGAAGAGTTCAGCGAAGCCTTACTGGCCCTGTTTCATCTGATGGACGAACTGAACTCAAGGGAGGATCTTGAAAGCCTGCCCGGATCTGACATCAAAGTAAAACACTGGCCCCCCAGCCAGTTGACCAAGGAGATTAAGAACTTCATTTTATTGGAATTTTTGCCCCTGGAATGAATCCCGTTTTTCAAGGGTATGCTGGATCATATTAAAGGTTTCCCTGTATCGGCCGGCCCAGGCCGGGGCTCTGAGTTCTTCTCCATGGGGGTCACCGGTGATGCGCTGGATAATGACCGACCTGGGAAGCCGTTCTAAAAAATCGCAGACCATGTCCACATATGCCTGCTGTTCCATGCAGGTGTAGTCCCCTCTTTTCCACATCCTGTCAAGGGGGGTATCCTTGATCACATAGAGCAGGTGAATTTTCACCCCGTTGATCCCCATAGCTGCAAGGACTCTGGCGCTTTCCAGCATCATGGCCCTGTCCTCGCCGGGCAGCCCTAAAATGATATGGGCGCAGATGTTGATCCCCCTGCCCCGGGTCATGTCCACAGCCCTGGAAAAATCCTTAAAATCGTGCCCCCGGTTGATCAGGGACAAGGTGGTATCATGGACAGATTGAAGTCCGTATTCCAGCCAGACCAGATAATCTTTTGTATAGGACCGGATCAAATCAATTTTTTCTTCATCCACACAATCGGGCCGGGTGCCGATGGCCATGCCCACCATCCCCTCACAGGCCAGGGCCTCATCATATAAAGCCTTCATGTGGGCGCAGGTGGTATAAGTATTGGAATAAGATTGAAAATAGGCAAGAAATTTTTTGGCCTTGTATTTTTTTATCATACCGATCTTACCGGCTTCAATCTGTTCTGTGATGGAAAGGCCCAGGGCATTGGCACCGGATCCGGATCCCTTGGAGTTGCAGTAGATACACCCGGCTTTGGAGAGCAATCCATCCCGGTTGGGGCAGGACAAACCCGCATCCACAGAGATTTTTTGCACCCGCATCCCAAATATTTTTCTTAAATATCCATTATAATCTGAATATCGCTTTTCTTTATCCATCCCTTGTTTTTTTCCCATTCTCAGTTTTTTAATTGTCCCTTCCCTTGAAAAGGCAGATGTTTTTTACCTATGTATCACCATCCTGGATACAAATCAAAGGCAGATTAATTTTCAAAATTCACTTGATACCATTTTTTTACTGGAGTATGGATCTCGAACATCAAATAGCAATAAGAAATTACTTCGTTTGGGTTCCAAAAAAACCCGACCCATGCCATGGGCAGAAGAATCCTTTGCCCATGGTAATAAAATAAAAGAATGGCACTGTCCAGCCTGGTAGATCCCCGAATTAATCTACAAATAGTGTTGAATTAATGGCATCTGGATCTTGACCAAATCCATAAGCAATCCTATATTAAAGGGTTATGAATTTTTATAAAAACAAGTATGATGTCATTGTGATCGGTGCCGGCCATGCCGGCTGTGAGGCTGCCCTTGCTGCAGCAAGGATGGGGTGCACCACCCTTTTGCTGACCATTGACATGGACAAAATTGCTGCCATGCCCTGCAGTCCTTCCATCGGCGGCATGGCCAAGGGACAGCTGGTGAAGGAGATTGATGCCCTGGGAGGGCAGATGGCTAAAATCTCGGATTGGTCGGCCATCCAGTACCGGACCCTGAATACCCGGAAAGGTCCTGCGGTTCATTCCACCCGGACCCAGAATGACAAGGCCATGTATTCACACCAGATGAAAAGAGTGCTGGAAAAAACCCCGGG
>PIVS01001208.1 GCA_003353855.1 Desulfobacteraceae bacterium | reverse complement strand
GGCCTTGTTATTTTATGTGCACTGATGGATAAAAACCCGGGATTGATAAACATTGCAGATGGAGTGCTCATGGCCTGTATTCTCCTGTCATCCGCATCTGTGGTCTTTAAATTTATCCCCAACCGCCTCTATGCAGATATCCTTTCAGGGCTTAATTTTTGTTGTGGGGTTACCAGCCTTATCCTGACCCACCGTCACTATTTTGCCTGGGCAATTTGCATCATCATCATCGGTCAGTTGTTTGACCTGTTTGATGGGCGTATGGCCCTAAAACACGGGGGGACCAAATATGGTCCCTATTTGGATGATATTGCTGATTTTGTCAGCTTTGGACTGGCACCAGCCTATGTGATTGTTCAAATAGGCGGCTCTTTGGCATGGGTTTTCAGTGGTATCTTTATTATTGGGGTTGCATTTCGACTCATTCGGTTTATAGCGGTGGATAAAAAACGGACCGACCTGCCAGAGGGTATATTCAACGGACTTCCAAGTCCTGCCGGAGCATTGATCGTTCTGGGTGCATCTCTTATTTCAACTCCGGGTATATTATGGGG
>PIVS01000172.1 GCA_003353855.1 Desulfobacteraceae bacterium | reverse complement strand
CAAATTGTGTTATACAAGGACATGGGAATGAAAATTAATGGCATTACCCAGGACGATCTTATGACTTTTTGGAGAAAACGATGAAATACTCAAAAGTATTTATTGAATCCCTTGGATATGAGCTGGCACCCCATATTGTAACATCTGAGGAAATCGAAGAACGGCTCAAACCTTTTTTTGATTCAGCAGGATTTAAACCCGGACAGCTTGAAGCATTGACCGGCATCAAGGAGAGACGATACTGGGATGAAGACCATACCCTGGGAAAGCATGCAGCCGCAGCAGGTCAAAAAGCCATTGATGAGGCCGGGATCGACCCCAAAGATATAGGTGCCCTGACCTTTTGCGGTGTAGGCCAGGACGGATTCGAGCCTGCCACCTCCTGTTCCATTGCCGACAAGCTTCACATTGGACCCCATGCCCATATTTATGATGTAAAATCCGCCTGCCTTGGCATGGTCACCGGCATGGTTCATGTGGCCAATGAAATTGAGCTTGGCAATATAAAAGCCGGGCTTGTTGTCTCCTGTGAGACAGCAAGGCAGATTGTAAACTCAACCATTGATGAAATCAATGCCCATAAAAATATTGATTTTTACAAGGACACCATTGCCACTATGACCGGAGGGTCAGGAGCCGCCGCCGTCCTCCTCACCGACGGAAGCCTTGGGAAAGCCGACACCCGGCGTCATGCCCTGAAAGGCGGTGTGGTGGGTAATTCCATCCGGCACCACAGGCTTTGTTATTGGGGATTGGAACAAAAGGGGATGCCAACCGATTCCAGGGTCATCATGCGGACAAAGGCCCAGGAGGTTCTGGAGCACGGAGTGTCCCTGGGGATAAAAACCTATGAACGCTTCAGAGAAGAATTAAATCTCCCCCAGGACAAGCCGGACAAATTCATCGGCCACCAGGTGGGTGAAGGGCACCATCAACTGCTCTACAAGGCGTTGAACCTGGACCGGAAAAAAGATTTTACCACTTTCCAGTTTCTTGGCAATGTGGGCTCTGTCTCCCTGCCCATTACCACGGCCATTGCCGACGAAAGAGGCTTTTTAGTACCCGGTGATTTTGTTGCCCTCATGGGTATTGGTTCCGGATTAAACTGTTATATGCTGGGTGTGGAATGGTAAAAAAAATGATAAACAAGAAACAAAATTCCAGAAAAGGTTTTCAAGATCTTTACCCCTTTGGATCGCATTTTTTAAACATCAAGGGCCATGATCTTCACTATGTGGATGAGGGAAAAGGGGCTCCCGTATTCATGGTCCACGGCAATCCCACATGGTCTTTTTATTATCGGAACCTTGTCACCCATTTGTCAAAGGAGTTTCGCACCATTGCGCCGGACCATATCGGCTGCGGATTTTCCGACAAACCCGGGGCTGCAGACTATGACTATACCCTGGCCTCCCGGATAAATGACCTGGATGCTCTGATAGAGCACCTCTGCCCCGATGAAAAGATATCCCTCATCCTCCATGACTGGGGAGGCATGATCGGCCTTGCCTGGGCCCTGGATCATCCGGATAAAATTGATAAAATAGTTATTACCAATACATCCGGTTTTTTTCTGCCGGGGGAAAAATCTTTTCCCATTCGCTTGTGGCTCATCAAATATTTAAATTGGTTTGGTGTCCCGGCGGTACTGGGATTGAATGCCTTTGCGAGGGGAGCCCTTTATATGGGGTCGGAAACAAAATTAGCACCAGCCGTTAAAAAAGGGCTGATTGCACCCTATAATTCCTGGAAAAACCGTATCGCCACCTTAAAATTTGTCCAGGACATACCCATAGATAAAAAAGACAAAAGCTTTAATCTTGTGGACCATGTGGACAAACGTCTGACACAATTGAATGAAGAGAAACTTCTCTTCCTCTGGGGGGCAAAGGATTTTGTCTTTGACCTGACATTCTTAAATGAATTTCGACAACGGTTTCCAAAAGCTGCCTGCCGTGTATTTCAGGATGCGGGCCATTACCTGTTTGAAGACAAACCCAAAGAGACCCTGGAACTCATCAAATCATTTTTAACCGGCAAGCCATGATACCCCTTTTGACTTTTTGATTCGGGTCAGGTAATAAACCTCTATGCTTGGATTTAGAAAAAAGAAAAAAAAAGACGCTATCGCTGCTGATGCAAAAGAAGCCACAGTTGCATCCCAAACCCACTCCGGCGGGGGTGATACTACTGAAAAAGCCCCGCCTCCAAAAAAGAAAAAATTTATCACAAAGAGACGGATTTTCATCCTCTTGTTGGTATTAGGAAGCATTGGAGTCTCCTCCTTCCTGGTCTACAAAATGTATTTTACAGAAAAAAGGTCTGAAACAGCTATCTATAGGCAAGCCGAAATTCCCCATGTCAAGCTGCCCGAAGAGATGCGAAAATTCAGTTTTGACCACTTTCCTGATCTCTATATTGCCCTGGTGAACTTTAACACAGAGATCACCCTCTTTGAACGGGAGATTGACCGGATTGAGGCCATTGCCCAAAAATATCCGGAACAAAAAAAAATAACCGACACTGAAAAAAAAGTGTTGGAAAAGGGAAAAAATACCCTCTTAAAAGCGTTTTTGAAACTGGAAAAAACCATTAAAGAAACCTATGTCCTTTTCCAGGTCAATGAGACCCAGGGCCTTGCACGTATTAAAGAGAAAAAAAAGGACCTGACCAGCAATGCCCAAACCGCCTTAAAAACAGCACGGGAGCAAACCCGGAAAATTAAATCCCATTCGCCCCAGGTGCCCGAGGGCATCTTACAGGGGACCCTGTATAAATTGAAAAAGAAATTTCTATGACAAAATTTACCAATATTTCACTAGGCCTTCAAAAAACAGCCGAACTTTACCCCTATAAACGAGCCGTGGTCTATCCCAATGGCCGGGACAAAAACGGGCGGGTATTATACAGCCAGATAACCTTAAGTCAGTTGGACAAGCTCTCCGACAGTCTGGCCTTTGGACTTGAAAGTATCGGCATTGCCAGGGGAACCCGGACCATTTTAATGATCACCCCGGGGATGGAGTTTTTTATTACCATGTTTGCCATGTTCAAGGTGGGGGCGATCCCGGTTGTGGTGGATCCTGGCATGGGAATTGACCGTATGCTCCAATGTCTTCAACAGGGCAGACCCAAGGCATTCATCGGCATTGAAAAAGCCCATTTACTACGGACCCTGAAGCCCAAATACTTTAAAACCGTCAAACACTGGGTAACCGTGGGTAAAAGATGGTTCTGGGGCGGCCATACCCTTAGCCAGCTCATGGAGCAAACCAGGGGAGAATTTCCAAAAGCCCATACCACCTGGGATGAAACCGCCGCCATTGTATTTACCACAGGTTCCACAGGACCTGCCAAGGGGGTTGTCTACACCCATGGGAATTTTGCTGCCCAGATAAATCAAATCCAGACCCATTTTAAAATTGAAGCCGATGAGATTGATCTTCCCACCTTTCCTTTGTTTGCCCTCTTTGATCCGATACTTGGCATGACAGCTGTCATCCCGGATATGGATCCGACAAAACCGGCCCTGGTAAACCCGGTTAAAATCATTGAAGCAATCGAAAATCACGGGGTGACCAATATGTTTGCCTCCCCGGCCCTGCTCAACCGGGTGGGAAAATACGGCAAGGAAAACAATATCAAGCTTCCATCCCTTCGGAGGGTGGTGTCGGCCGGCGCTCCTGTAAGCCCCTCCAATATTGAACAATTTTCAACCATGCTCTCAAAACAAACCCAGATCCATACCCCCTACGGAGCCACAGAAGCGGTTCCCATCATATCCATCGGATCCCATGAAATTCTTTCGGAAACCAAACACTTAAGTGAACAGGGATTTGGCATGTGCATTGGAAGGCCCATCAACAATACCATGATCAGGCTTTTAAAAATCATTGACGACCCCATCACCCACCTGAGGGATACCCTGGTGGTTCCGGAAAACCAGGTGGGGGAGATTGCAGTACAGGCAGATCTTGTGACAAAACAATATTTTAACAACCGGGAAGCAGATCTTCTGGCAAAGATCCCGGATTCCGACGGAACCTGGCACCGCATGGGAGATCTGGGCTGGCAGGATTCAAAGGGAAGGATCTGGTTCTGCGGCAGGAAAAATCATCGGGTGGTAACGGAAAAAGAAACCCTGTTTACCATTCCGGTTGAAGCAATTTTTAACAACCATGAAAAGATTTTCAGAAGCGCCCTTACGGGGGTTGGCCCCAAAATTCGACAGATACCGGTTGTTTTTATTGAGCCGAAATCAAAAATAGCCAATGAAGAAGCCTTTATCCAAGAACTTTTGACCCTGGCCAAATCCAATCCCCTCACCGCCGACATTGAACATATCTTCATTGAAAAAGCCTTTCCCGTGGATATCCGCCACAATTCAAAAATATTCAGAGAAAAACTGGCCATCAAAGCCAAAAACAAGCTCAAGCTGTGAACATCAACCTGTGAACATCAACCTGTGAACAAAGTGCCGGTTAATCCGGCAAAAGATCATAAAAATACAGCATTGCATCGGACCGGGTGATGATACCGATAATTTTATCATCCTTCATCACGGGAATCCTGCCGATATCGTGTTTGATCATTAGTTTGGCCGCCTCAATGGCACTTTTTTCATGGGTAATGGTCACAAGCCTTCGACTCATAAAGGCCTTAACCGGCGACTGCATCTGTTTTGCTTTCCTGATTTTTTTAAAATCACGCCGGGAAATCACCCCAACCAGATTCTCCTGCTTGTCCACCACGGGCATACCGGTGCAGCCCATATCCCTCAGCAGCATGGCAGCCTCTTCAACCATGGTATCCTGGTCCACGGTGACCACGGGATAGGACATGATGTCAGACAACATGACCGAGGAATACTGATTGCCGCTGACCAGCTCTTTGATCATCTCCTGGATGATTTCAGGATTGACCCCCTTTAACAGGGCAGATCCTGCCCCGGGGTGTCCCCCGCCCCCCATGCTTCGCATGATCAGGCCGATATTGATCTCATCCACACCGCTTCGACCGATCACCATGCATTTATCCTGTTCCGTATCCCGGAAAATACCAAAGGCCACATCCACATTCACTATTTCCCGGTACATTTGCAGGACCATGGCAAGATTCTGGACCCGTCCGCTGATATCCAGCTGGGATAAGCTAAAGGAAAACCCGCCCAAATGGGTCCGTTCCGCCTTCTGAACCATCTCAAAGAGAATGTCCTTTTGCCTTTTGCTGTAGGCTGATTTTAAAAAGGTGGATAAAATATTCAAATCTGCTTTACGGTCCAGCAGAAAACCGGCAGCATATGCGTCTTCCGGCAGGGTGGAGGGAAAGGACAGATTGCCGGTATCCTCGTAGAGACCCATTAAAAAAAGGGTGGCCTGGATGGGGGTTATCAATTTCCGCTGTTTCTTAATTTCCTGGATCAGCATGGTGACTGTTGCCCCGGTCTCCCGGACTTTTTTCTCCTCGGTCTCCATGTCCCCATTAATATGGTGATCCCATACAATAATCCTAAGATCCTGTCTTTCCCTCAGGGCAGACATCCGCTGGTCAAGCCGGCCCCATGTATGTGTGTCCACGACGATGAGGGTGTCCACTTGTTCATAATCTATTTCCCCGGGGGAATAAAAATCAAATAAATCCTTGTGAATGGATAAAAATGTCTTAAGATTGCCGTTGATTGAACTGGGCAGGACCGGTTTTGCGTCGGGATAAACAAGCTTTGCCGCAACAAGACTTGCCAAGGCATCAAAATCCGAACCTTTGTGGGTGGTTATGATCTTCATATGTCCTCATTCCTTAGGGTTATTCCTTGGCGTATTATACCTGTACCCCAAGAGAAATCAATGGGTTTGTGTATTCCATTTCCAAAGAGCCGTGCAATTAAACCTGGGATCCGCAAATAAATTGCCTTGAAGAAATAAAAGCGGTCTTTAAGAAAATCATTACCCAAAACATAACTATTAGTACACATTTTGTAATTTATATTTCTCAGTAAAAAACTATCTAAAAAACCTATAAATACTGTCACTTTGTGATTGCAACCGATTTAAAAATTGGTATAGGATCTTACCCCTGCATTTCAGTCAGGGGAATTCGATTCAAAAGTGGATGGTTTGGTAGTTTTGATGGATGCGTCTTCATCAATGGCTGAGACTTACCAGGACTATACCAAATTTGATATAGCCAAAGCATTTGTGCGTCATATGAATGATACCATGCCGCCGATTTCAGCCGTATCAGGCCTGAGAACCTTTGGTCATTCCCCGGAATTATCCCGGGAGCATACCAAACTTTTTTACGGAATGACCCCCTACGATCGAAAAGAGATGAATAACGGGTTGAGCGCAGTAAGCTCTTCTGGAGGACCGTCACCCATGTCATCTGCCATAGAAGGGGCTGGGGCTGACCTGGAAAACATCCAGGGGAATAAAGCAATCATTATTGTCAGTGATGCTAAGGATTTGACAGACCAGCCCTTTCTGGCAGCCCAGGATCTGCAGGCAAAGCTGGGAGATAATCTTTGCATATATACCGTTATGGTCGGGGATGATGAAAACGGCAAAATTTTAATGGAAAAGATTGCCGGAACTTCTTCCTGCGGATTTATGACTCTGGCACAAAATATCTCTTCGGCAGAGCCCATGGCCGAATATGTCTCAGACGTTTTTTTAACCAAGGTTGAAAAAGTTGCCCTGGTTCCTGCAACACAACCGGTAGTGGGACTTGGGTATCATAAGCCAGAACCAATAATGCTGGATCTTGGCAAGGTTCACTTCAAATTTGACAGTGCAGAACTTACAAAAGAAGGAAAAACAATACTTGATCAGAATGTCCAGGCTCTAATGGACGAACCGGATATTGAGATTGTTATCAGTGGGCATACCTCTGCTCTAGGACCCAAAGACTACAATCAAGATTTAAGTGTAAGAAGGGCTGCATCTGTTCGGGATTACCTTATCAATGTCGGAAACGTTCAATCCAACAGGCTTTCCGCAGTCGGCTACGGGTCGACAAAACCTGCAATGAATGAAACCAATCCCAAGCAAATTAATTCAGAGGCAGCCAAAGCAAATATGAGAGTGGTTTTTGAAATTATAGAAAAATAGGCCCCCGGCTCTCACATTTTATACCCGGGATAAAAAAAAGGGTCTCAACGAAAACGCCGAGACTCTTGTAATTTGTTTGGCAGCTGGGACATGCAAGCATTTTTTAATCAAAAATTTCTGCATATTTATGCTCAATGGCTTGAATTTCTGAAACTGTTAGTTTTTCAAATTCTTTTTCTCGTGCACGTTTTGATAGTTTACCATCATTTTGGACAAGAAAACGTATGAGTAAGTCAACAAGATTATCTGGCATATCAATATAATTTTTGATGAATTCATTGATGAGGTCGTATTTTCTTAAATATTCAACCTCGTCAGGAAGCGTTTTATTTACAGTCTCTTCAACGCATTCAAAGAAAAATTCAGCCTGTTTTGTCGCATCGAAATAGCGATACAAATCTATGGTCTCGTTAAGAACCTCAACATTATTCTTCTCAGTAGGTCTCCATTCGATCAAATCAAGCCGCGGCTTTGAATAATGCTCCAATATTTTCCTATATTCTTCTATCCTCTCCAGAATGACCGCTGATACTGGAAAAATTAATCCTTTTGGAACAAAACCTTTTTCTGCCAAAACATGATGAAATAAATAGCGGTGAATTCGACCATTCCCATCTTCAAAGGGATGAATAAACACAAAACCAAAGGCAAGGACAGTTGCTAATAAAACAGGATCAAAATCATCCTTACGAAGGTGCTCATAAGTCTCTATAAGCCCTGATAGTAAGGAGTTTAAGTCTTTAGCACGAGCGGAAACATGATCAGGCATTGGCATTCCTGTGCTGCGGTCATGTTCTCCAACAAAACCGCCGTCCTTGCGCAAACCTGCTTCTATAAACCGATTATCTTCAATAACGATTTGTTGCAAATACTCCAGTTCTGAAATGCTGAGTTTACGCTGTCCTGCCTCACCGATAGCTCTTCCCCATCGCTCTATCCGATTATGTGGGGGCGTTTCTCCTTCAATTGTGTAAGAGGCTTTTGAATCCTTAAGCAAAAGGAATGCAGCGGCCCGGCTTAAAAGATCGGGATGGGTGTGGCCGATATGTTTTATAGATGTTTCTGAAAGATTCTTACTAATACACTGCTCAAGTTTTTCTGTTTTTCGGATCAAAGGGCAGAAATTACGCGTCCCTGGCAGGTTATTTCGAACGCGATGCCGTCGAGATTGATATGATTTTCCTTCATACTGCAACTTGCTATTAACGAGAGGGATAAAATTCCCTGTTGTTGCATCTTCAATAATTAATTGCTCCTCGCGTAACCACTCCCATAGGAACCACAATCGGCGGCTATAGCTGCCCGTTGGCTCAGCGTGAACAATCTCTTGAATTTCTTTAGCCTCAATTTTTTGAAATAATGCATTGAGAACAGCCAAATCAATCCCCTCGTATTTAAGCGCAAAGATTAAATGTCCATAAAGGGTGTCCTCTGGCTTATGGCGTGGTGTAAAAATACGCCAGCGTTCATAATTAAATCTTTTATGTTTTGTGCCTATTGTGCACAGATAATCCGGTACTGGAACCTTCAAATCGTGAGCTTGAAGCAGTGCAGAATATCCAGATAAACGTGCTCCATCTTCCAGGGGTGGAAAGCTATGAAAAACAATTATTTTCCGTGAATTTTGATTATAAATAGACATTTTTATGAATTCTTATTTTATTTACTGGATTTATAATGGCATGAAAAACGATTATTGTCCATGAAAAATGATTATGAATTGACAATTTTGTGAATAACAATTGCATCAATGGTCTTTTAACGATAATAGATATTATGGTTGACACGTAAAGTGAAAATAACCTGTCTTTTTTACAAGCGTGGATTAAATTGTATAAGAAATACAATTCAGAGCCATAAATAAAAGAGAGGTTAACTTTTACGGTGCAATCAACAACGACATGGATCAATTACACAAATTCTTACGAAAACAGACAGAATTAAAAAACCTGATTAAAAATCAGAGCAATGACATTCGCCCTGTGCTTCATCCGTCAATGGCGCTTCGATATTGGACAGCGATTAACGAACTTAGGAAGACTTTTAAAAGTGGCAAAGCCGCAGAGGCAAAACAACATGTAAGAGCTTTAATTGAAAAAATTGTACTGACCCCAAAAGAAAACAGCAAAGAACTATCAATCGATCTTTATGGAGATTGTGTGCCTTCGGTAGGCCTGCGTGATTTAATTTTTGAGAATGATATTATCGGTTCCAAATATGATTATATAGGAGGACCGATGAGTTCAACACCCACAGTCACATCAGCTTCAGCAT
>PIVS01001207.1 GCA_003353855.1 Desulfobacteraceae bacterium | reverse complement strand
AGATACTAAGCTTTGCCAGTAATTTGCGGTCATAAAGAAAATAAATCCTTAATCGTTTGGGAATACTGAAAACCCATTGGCGGTGGGGAACATTCTTCAAGACATTGGTAAGAAGCCATTCGCCATATTCTACAACCCTTTTCTGATGGCAAGATGGACAAAATTGCCTAGGTTTACAAGAGAATGCCAATAAATATTCATGTCCGCATTCTTCGCATTAGATCCTGGCAAATCCAAAATGAAGATCTCCACAATCCAGGTATTTATAAATTACGGTCATGATATATGTCCGCCAGAAGCCATAGCGGGATGCATACATGTCATCCTAAGCCCGTTCCAGTTCTTCAAAATGATTTTCAACACATTTGTAATATGCGCTTGCCTTAGGATTACGTGCCTGATAAACATCAAGATTATATGTTGCTGACAGGGCCATGGCGACACCATTAAGGATGGTAAATTTTTCATATACGTTTGGTTGGGAATCAAAATATATTTGTATAGTATAAAGGTGTTGTTGAAGATATGCAACAGATGATGAAAAGAATAAACAAT
>PIVS01000171.1 GCA_003353855.1 Desulfobacteraceae bacterium | reverse complement strand
GCCATCGGAGTCTTCTGCGCAGTTGGCGGGGTGGAACCCCAGTCTGAAACCGTATGGCGCCAGGCAGACCGTTATTCCGTACCCAGAATGGCCTTTATCAATAAAATGGACCGGACCGGTGCTGATTTTTTTGCGGCGGTGGATTCCATCATTGAAAAACTGGGTGCCAACCCCGTGGTGGTCCAGGTGCCCATGGGGGCGGAGGATCGTTTTAAAGGGGTTATTGATCTCATCGATATGAAGCAGATCTGCTGGGATGATGAAAGCCTGGGGTCTGAATTTACCATCTCTGAGATAGAACCTGAATTTGAAGAATTGGCAGAAGAATACCGGGAAAAGCTGCTGGAAGCCATTTCCGAGCAGAACGATGATATCATGGAAAAATATTTGGGTGAAGAAGAAATCGGTCGTGGGGAACTGGTAAAGGCCATCCGGGAGGCGACCATTGCCAGAAAGATCGTGCCGGTTCTTTGCGGCAGCGCATTGAAGAACAAGGGTATTCAGCCTCTGCTAGATGCCATTGAATCCTTTTTGCCAAGCCCCAAGGATGTCCCCCCCGTGCACGGGACTCATCCCGAGACCGGGGAGGAAGTGGAACTTTTACCCGAGAAAAACGGCCCTCTGGCTGCTCTGATTTTCAAGGTATCCATGATTGAGGGCAGAAAACTGTCCTTTGCCAGAATTTATTCTGGCAAACTGGAAGCAGGTGCAGAAGTTTTTAATCCGGCTTTGAACAGAAAGGAAAAATTGTCCCGGATTTTACAGATGCATGCCAACAAGCGGGAGCGGGTGAGCCAGGCTTCTGCAGGAGATATCATTGGTATAGTGGGTCTTAAGGATACCGGTACAGGAGAGACCCTGTGTTCCCAGGAGTACCCGGTTTTCCTTGAAAAAATGGAATATGAGGACCCGGTAATCTCCATTGCCATCGAGCCCAAGACCCATGCAGACCAGGAAAAGCTGGACAACGTTCTGGAAAAATTTACAATAGAAGATCCCACCCTTAAGGTGAACCGTGATGAAGAAACCGGTCAGACAATTCTTTCCGGCATGGGGGAACTTCATCTTGAAATTATTATTTCCCGGATGCTCAAGGAATTTAAAACCAACGTCAACGTGGGTAATCCCCAGGTGGTTTATCGGGAAGTGATCACAGCCCCTGCAAAGGGTGAGGCTGTTTTTGAACGGGAAATTACCGGAAAAGCGCATTATGCAAAGGTGGCTATCCGTCTTTTGCCCCTGGAACGGGGGGAGGGGGTTACCTTTACTTCCAATGCCACTTCGGAACAGATACCCGAACAATATGTTATTGCCATTGAAACTGGCATCAGGGAAAGTCTTGAAGGCGGATTTTTAAAGGGATATCCCCTGGTGGATGTTGGAATTGTTCTGGACGGAGGCGGCTTTGAAGAGGGGAACAGCTCGGAACTTGGCTTTTCCGTCTGTGCGTCAATGGCTTGTAAAAATGCCTTGAATAGTGCGTCCCTGGCTCTCCTGGAACCTATTATGGCAGTGGAAGTCTTTGTGCCGGATAACTATATGGGAGATGCCATCTCCGACCTGAACGGCCGTGGGGGGAAAGTGGAATCCATCAACCCCAAGTCAGGTATCCAGGTGGTTAAGGCGGTGGTTCCCCTATCCAGAATGTTCGGCTATTCCACGGCTCTGAGGTCTGCCACCCAGGGCAGAGGCACCTTTACCATGCAGTTTTCAGCCTTTGATAGAGTTTGAGATAAAGTCTGATTTATTAGGCTTCATCCATAAACTTGCGATTGAAAACCTTAAGCGGAAGCTCAGCCCGTCCTTAAAGGCCATTTCTGATATTTTTTCCATGACCGTATAATCTGTTCCGTTAAAAAGACCGATTTCTTTTAGAGGGGAATGATGAGTATTCTGTTTAAAAAAACACCTTAATTTAAATAGAATGTAAAACCTTAAATATGAATATATTCCATTGGAATATATTTAGATTGGGGGGGGATGATTACCTTTTAGACTTGGTCAGAACATGGATTTGGTCAAGACGTTTTTGGGCATCTTCCTTTATTCTGGGATCTTTCAGGGTTTCAATGGCCCGGTTCAGAAGGCGGATGGCATTTTTAAAATCCCCGGATTTTGAATAGTAAATACCCAGGTAATAGTGGGATATGGCCTGTTCTTTTTTCTGGGCCATGATATCGGCCAGATGATAATAGCCCCGGGTAAAGGCTTCGGGTTTTTCATGAAGGACCTGTTTTAAGTTCTTCTCAGCCGGGACAAGATTTCCTGATTCAATTTGGGCAATGGCCATAAAGTACTTGGCCCAAAGCCCCATTATGGGGTTGTTCATGACGCCTGCCAGTACATTCTCAGCCTTTTTAATCTGCCCGTCATGGATATAAACCCGACCCAGTTCAAGCAGGATCATAGGTTCCATCAGTTTAATGGACAGGGCTTTTTTTAAATGGGAGATGGCAAGGTCCCGCTGGTTTTTTCTTGCGTACAAAAGTCCTATTCCGTAGTGAAGACTAGGGTTTTCAGGTTCATCCAGTAACCGGTTTGCCATTTTGTTGAGACTGGTATCAAGGTTTCCGTAAAGCCCCATTATCCTATATTTCACCATTTCAAACTCAAAGGTGTCGGGAATAGGTATTTTTTCCTTTGGGGGGGTATAATTTTCCAGAATTCCGGCAATATTGATAATCCGGTTTCCCGTGCCCGGATGGGTTTTAAAATAGTCTGGAATGCCTTCAATCCCCCGGTAATCAGAGGCCCTCATTTTGGTAAGGCCGGACAAAAGTCCTGCGGGAGAATAGCCGGTATCCTTCAAAAACAGGAAGGCCTTCTGGTCTGCATCGGTTTCATTGTCCCTTGTAAAGGCAAGCATTGCAGACTGGCTGGCTGCCATAGAGCCCAGGGTTAATGCCGAGGCCGCTTCCCCCCCTCCTGTTGCTCCCACAAGAATTCCAGCCAGCATGCCTGCCATACTGCCGATATTTACCAGCTTGGATCGGTCAATGGACTGGGAGACATGCCGGCTTACGGCATGGGCAATTTCATGGGCCATGATCCCGGCAAATTCATCAATGTTGTCAAGGGCAAAGAGCAACCCTTTATACATAAAAATATTGGCGGAAGGGCTGGCAAATGCGTTAAAGGAATCATCATTGATCAAATAAAAATTGAAGTTAAAGGGCTGGGTGGGCAACCCCTCAAGGATATGGTAGCCCACGGTATTGATCATGTGCATGGCGACGGGGTCATGGATGATGACCCGCTGTGCCTTGATCATTTCCATGAATTCTTTGCCAAGCTTTTGTTCGTCGGGAATGGAAATGGCAAAGGCCGGTGAAGAACTCCATCCCAGGAAAATAAAGACCAGACAGCCTGCTATAAAACGCATGGGAAATTTCATAATGGTTTAAACACCCTATGGAGTCTGTGGCAAATGGGTTAGATCAGGATAAATTCCGAGTGCTCCATGGCAATTTCAATGCGGAAGCTATAATTGCCAATTTGAAAGGAAAGTCGCCTGTTCTCAGCATAATCCGCATCAATTACCAGGGTGATGGCAGAGTTCAGGGTCAATGCCTTGGGCTGGCCGAATACGGCATTCAATGCAAAATTATCTTCAACATCCTTGATGAGCTGCCCCATGAGCTGGTTGCTGATTTCGCCTATGCTGTCGGCTACTTCAGGTGAGGTGATGCTGGTGGCAAGTTCTTCCTTGGGCATTCCCATGGAAAGCATATATTTTTCATAGATTTCATAGGCTGCATCGGCTGTGAAATTAAGAATGACCAAACCGATGTAATCTCCGTCAAACTGCACAAAACAGGTTAGATCAGGTTTCATGGAAACCTTGGGGATTTTTTGGATGGTATTCGAATGGGTTACAACTTGTTTGGTGCTGGTTTCAAGCGTCTTCTGAGCTGTTTTAAGGAAGAGTTTGGAAATCTCATCAATGGATATGACGGGTTCTGACATGACGGCTCCTTTATATTTCAGAGGGTGTGTATCGTTAGTATTGTCAATAAAATTGGGATAAATGTCAAAGTATTTATTATCTTTCTCCACGGTTGTAAGGTGCTGACAGCATGGCCGGGGCATTGAGTTTTTTGGGATTTTTTAAACTGATAAGCAGCAGGATCAGCAGGGTGGCAATGTATGGCAGCATGGACAGAAAATTGGGGGAAATCCCAAGGGGCTGCATCAAATACTGGACCACGAAAATGCCCCCGAAAAGAAAGGCAGCCCAGATGGCCCGTCCCGGATTCCAAAGGGCAAAAATGGTCAATGCAATGGCAATCCACCCGCGGCCTGCGGTCATTCCCTCAATCCATGATTTTGAATAGGAGATGGACAAATGGGCTCCGGCAAGGGCGGAAAACCCACCGCCGATGAGTACTGAAATATAGCGGATCAGGGTTACATTGACCCCCTGGGTTTCAGTGGCCTGGGGGTTTTCTCCGGTGGACCGGATCTGGATGCCAAGCCGTGTCCGTTCCAGTAAAAACCAGGAGGCAAAGGCCAGAACAATAGCCAGATAGAAAAAGGGACTTTGAAGGAAAAGGATTTTGCCGATATAGGGGATGTCCGCCAGATAGGGAATGGCAACATCCTCCATTTTAATGGTAAGGGGTTTGCCCACATAGGGTTTGCCCAACATGCCGGAAAGACCTAGCCCAAGCATGGTCAGCGCCAGGCCCGAGACCACCTGGTTGGCCTGGAGGGTGATGGAGGCAAAGGCATGGATAACGGATATGGTCATGCCGGCTGCCATGGCGGCCAGAACCCCAAGCCAGGGGTGGCCGGTGGCCATTGTTACGATAAATGCCACAACCGCGCCCAGGGCCATGACACCTTCCACACCCAGGTTCAGGATGCCGGATCTTTCACAGATGATCTCCCCGGTGGTGGCCAGCAGCAAAGGGGTGCCAGCTATCATTGTCCGTTGGAGTGTTGAAATGATAATCTCTTCCATTATGTATTCCTATTTGGTTGGTTCCCAATTGTTTGAAAAGCGGATACTCAATTTATGGTGTAAAAAATAATCACCCATGATTAAAAAAATCAACAAAATGCCGTTGACGATTTCAACCGTGGCTGCCGGCAGTCCCAGGGAGATCTGGATGGCATCTCCTCCCACAAGAATACCGGCAAAAAATATCCCAGATACAACGGCGTATAAGGGGTTCAGCTTGGCAAGCCAGGCCACAATGATGGCGGTAAATCCATATCCGGAAGAGACCGAAGCCGGGTAGCCCAGATAATGGTGGATGCCGGCAATCTCGCCCACACCGGCAAATCCGGCAAGTCCCCCGGAAATGGCCATGAGAATCAGGGTGGTTTTGAGAAAGTCAATGCCCGCATATTTGCCGGCGTCGGGGTTTTCCCCCACCACCCGGGCTTCATATCCGAACCGTGTCTTGTAAATTACCACGCAGAGAATGATGGCGCAGGCAAGGCCCAGGATCAGAGTGGAATAGTGAATACGCGAGCCCGGGATCACGCCTAATATCGCCGCTTCCGGCAGATTGTTGGTGCCGGGAAATCCAAATCGGGTGGTTCCTTTCCAGGGGCCGACAATGAGCATGGTTAAAAAGTCAGCGCAGATATAGTTGAGCATCAAGGTGGAAATGACCTCATTGATGGAGTATTTAATTTTAAGTATGGCAGGAATGATTCCCCATAACGCCCCTCCAATGAATCCGGATAGGAACATCAGGGGAACAATGAGATAGTGGGGGAGGCTGTTCCCAAATGTCAGTCCTGTCCAGGTGGAGAAGATGGCGCCCATGAGGAGCTGACCCTCAGCCCCGATATTCCAGAACTTGGCCCTGAAGGCCAGGGTGAGGCCGGCACCGATGAGAATCAGGGGGATGGCCTTGGTTACGGTTTCTTTAAACCCGTAGACAGACCCAAAAGACCCCATGAAAATTTCAGAAATGGCATATAGGGGATTCACGCCAACAATGAGAAAAATAATGCTGATGACAAAAAGGCCTGCAACCAGGGAGAAAGCGTTGGTCATCAGGGATCTTAAGGGAGTGATGTTGTATCGGTCGCTTGTGATAATTTTAATCATATGTATATTCTTTTTATGAAGATCGGGTGTAGTCAGGCCTTTACTTGGCCGGGCATAGCCTTTATACGGCCGTGCTCTCGCTGAAATTTGTAATTTTTGGGCTGGGTTCCTTTGACCCGGCCATCATCAGGCCGATGTCACAGAACCGCTCATCATCGGCATCCAGAATTCCCATGAATTCTCCGGCAAAAATAACCGCCACCCGGTCACAAAGCTCGAAAATCTCTTCCAGATCTTCTGAAAACAACAATACCGAACTGCCTTGCTTCCGAAGCTCCAGGAGGTGTTCTCTTAAAAATTCCGTGGCACCTACATCCAGTCCATAGGTAGGATGGGACGCAACCAGAAGTCTGGGCTGTTCACTGATTTCCCTTCCCAGTATCAGTTTTTGGATGTTGCCGCCGGACAGATTCCTGATCTGGTTATTAATGGAATGGGTGGCAACTTTAAAATCGCTGACAATGGTTTTGGCATGGTTTTTTACCTGGCTGTATTTAAGAAAATACCGCTTGGAAAATTTTTTCAGGTGATGTTGTTTTAAAATGGCATTGTCATAGAGAAACAGCCCCGGAGCAATGCCAAAACGGATCCGTTCCTCGGGAACATGTGATACGCCATTGTCATAGATATGGCGGGGGGATAAATTGGTGATATCCTTTTCATCCATCCTCACGGATCCTGAATCGATTTTCCGTATGCCGGTGATGGCTTCGGCCAGTTCTCTCTGGCCATTGCCGGAAACCCCTGCAATGCCAAAAATTTCGTTCTCAAACAGGTCAAAGGAAACTCCCTTAATTGCCGTAATCCCCTTGTCTCCAGAGATATGGATATCCTGAACAGACAGGACCTTTTTCCCTTTTTTGAGTTTTTCCTTGTCAATATTAAAGACAACATCCCGCCCCACCATCATCCGGGCCAGCGCTTTTTTGTTGGTATCTGCGGTGTTGGCATGTCCCACTATCCGGCCCTTCTGCAACACGGTTACCCGGTCGCAAATATCCATTATTTCATCCAGTTTATGGGAAATGAAGATGACCATATGGCCTTCGGCCTTCATCTGCCGCAGGATGGATATCAACTCCTTTATTTCCGGGGGGGTCAGCACAGATGTGGGCTCATCTAGAATCAGCAGATCTGCTCCATTTAAAAGCGCTTTGATAATTTCAATCCGCTGCTGCTGCCCTGCTGATAATTGCCATACTTTCTGGTCCAGATCCATCCTGAAATCAAACTGTTTGGAAAATTCCGCTACTCGTTTCCGTAATTTTATTTTCGGGAAAAAAAAGGGGGTGTCTTTATACCCCAGGGCAATATTTTCAAGGATCGAATGGTTCTGGATCAGCATGAAGTGCTGGTGGACCATGCCAATGCCATGGAGGATGGATTCAACAGGATTGCTGATACTGATAGGGCTTCCGTTGATCTGGATTTGTCCTGAATCCGGCTGGTACAATCCGTAGAGGATGTTCATCAGGGTGGTCTTCCCAGCCCCGTTTTCCCCTAGCAGCCCCAGGATTTCACCGGACTCCACGTGGAGGTTGATATCTTTATTGGCATGGATGCCGTGAAAGGACTTGCAAATATCCTTCATTTCAAGACGTTGTCTTTTTTTCATATCACAACTTTATAAAAAGGCCGGGAAAAACTCCCGGCCTTGTATGGTTAATTTTTAATTATTGGGGAATGTCGCCTTCAACATTGTCCACATAATACATGATGCGCAAAAGATCTTCCTTGGATGCCTTGTCACCGGCTTTGATCTGAATTGTTCCCTTGTTGTCCGCAATGGGGCCGGTAAAGGGTTCAAATACATCCACGCCCTGCTGCATCTGCTCATACCGTTTCATAACCAGGTCATAGGCGGATATTTTGCCGAACTCCTTGGAATCAATCATGGCTTTCTTTAATTCAGGGACAAACTTGGGGTTGATCATGTCCGTGGTGCTGCCGCCTAATATGGCTGCCTTTTCCTTGGTCAGCCACCATACATCTTCATTGTTCCATTTTTCGGTGTAAATATCTTCAAGGATTTTGGCATACATTCCGCCCCAGTCCATGAGCTGGCCTGAAACAACAGAGTCTTTTCCATAGGGCTGCATGGCTGAGTAATGGGAAAAGGTGTAAATCTGTTTGCCTTTTTCCGTTACCTCCTGACCCACTTCAATAACGGCCGGGGTATCTTCGGTGAATGCCAGGGCGTCACATCCTTCAGCAATGAGGGATTGGGCAGCTTCCTTGGCTTTGTCCGGTCCGTACCAGGCATAGATCCATCTGACATTGAGTTTGGCTTTTGGGTTGGCGGCCTTTATCCCCAAGGCATAGGCATCAATGTGGCGAACCAGCTCGGGAATTGGAAATGCCGCCACATAACCGATTTTATTGGTTTTGGTCAGGGCACCTGCCATGATGCCGTTCAGATAATACATCTGGTAAAGGTCGCCAAAATAGGTTCCCACGTTGGCAGACCGTTTAAATCCGGAACAATGCATGAACAATTTGTCCGGATATTTGGCACCGGCCTTGAGGGTGTCGTCCATATACCCGAAACTTGTGGTAAATACCACGTCACATTTTTGCTGCTGGATCAGGCGGTCGATGATCCTTGCACTGTCCGCTTCTGCAACAGATTCAACAATCATGGTTTCAAGCCAAGGGAATTTTTCTTCAGCAAATTTACGACCAAGGTCATGGGCATGGGACCAGCCATAATCTCCCACAGGACCCACATAAACAAATCCTGCTTTGAGTTTTTTGGCAGGGGCTTCTTCATTTGATTTTTCGGTTGATTCTGCTATCTGTTTTTCCGGCTTGGATGTGTCGGCTTGTTCTTCTTGTTGTCCACAAGAAATAAAAAACATGCTAGACAAAAACACAAGAAACAATGCAACAACAAGGGTCTTTTTTCTCATACTGAACTCCATTTTAAAAGTGAAAAAATTTGTGGGGGATAATACGATATTTAGGCCTTTCCAGTCAACCATTATGATGGCCAAAGCGGCAAAGCCCTGGAGGCAAAAATAAGATTTGCGCTGGTTAACGGTGTTCTGGGGCATTGGAAGAGTTTTTTTTCTATCGACAGAAACAAGAAAATGTGCTTGAATGAATCCTTTTTGGGTGCAGCAGTACAAAAACTCATACAACGAGGATGTTATGGCTAGTATATCGGATGTGTTAAAAAAGTCGATCATTTTCAATTCCCTGGAAGAGACAGACCTTCAAAGGATCACCCCCATGTTTGAAAAATGGGAGCTGCACACAGGGGATATTATCACCACTGCAGGAAATACTGCCCAGTATTTTTTTATACTGGAAACGGGCACCCTGCTCCTGGCAATGGAAGAT
>PIVS01000706.1 GCA_003353855.1 Desulfobacteraceae bacterium | reverse complement strand
TTTTGTTTCAGGTTTCTTGTGGCATTGCGGATGGCAATGGTGGATGAGGCACAGGAGGCGTCCAGTACATAATTGGGGCCATTGAGGCCAAAATAATTGGCAATCCTGCCGGAAATAATGTTGGACAAAAGTCCCGGGGTGGTGTCCTCATTGTTTTCCGGGATATTTGTACAGATGGTATCCACCATCTCCTGCCCCACACTCTTGGCAGTATCCGGGTTCAAACCCGAACAATTTTTGATCAGGTTACCGATGAAATTTTTCCGGACCCGGATGATATTTTTGCTCTGGCGTTCCCCGGCAATGGTTCCCAGGATAACACCGGTCCTGGCAGCGGCTCCCTCCTGTTCCAGCAGACCGCAGGATGTAAGCGCTTCACTGGCGGCTTCCAGTCCAAAGAGCTGTCCCCGTTCAATGGATTTGACCATGTTGGGGGGCATTCTGTATTTCAGGTTGTTAAACTGATAATCTTTTACAACCCCGGCCTTGACCTTGGGCAGCCGGTAAAGGGAATTTTTGTCAAAAGAAGCATAGGCATCGTTGTCAAAATGTGCTTTTGGGATATGGGAAAGCTGTTTTTCCCCGGTGGATAATTTTTCCCAGAATTGGTCCGTATTGCTGGCACCTGGAAGAAAGACCCCGAGCCCTGCCACCACAATCCGATCTTCATTAAAATCATAGGACAAATCCGAAAAGATATCCCGTTTCATGGGATCATACCCGTCTGTCATCTCCTCCACAACCATGTGGTAGTTAATTCCCCCAAACCCATAGGAAGATACCCCTGCCTTACGGGTCTTACCATTTTCAGGTTCCCAGGGTGCTGCATCTTCCACAATGTAAAGGGAAGAATCTTTCAAATCATGGTTTTCAGACAGGGCCTTAAACTGGCCGTTGGGGGGCAGCATTCCTTTGTTCACTGCCAGAAGAGCCTTTAACAATCCGGCAGACCCGGCGCACCCCAGAAGATGGCCAATCTGAGATTTAATGGAGCTGACCCCGACTGGGGAATTTTTATACTTGGTGGAAAGGGTTTGAAGTTCCACCTGATCCCCCACAATGGTGGAGGTGCCGTGGGCTTCGATAAACCCGATGTCATCGGGAAGAATCTCGGGCCGGATATTTTCAAAACAGCGGTCCAGACTCATGATCTGGCCCTTGGGATTGGGTGCGGCAATGGCCTTGCCCTTTCCATCTGAACTACCCCCAATTGCATTGATAACCCCAAAGATCTTACTCTTATCTCTAATGGCATCCTTCATCCGCTTCAAGACAAAGACCACGGAACCTTCCCCCAGGACAAAGCCGTCGGCGCGATTGTCAAAGGGATAAGACCCCTTTTCCGACAGGGTTCCCATCTTGGCAAACCCGACAAACGATTCCGGTGCCAGATGGGTATTGACCCCCCCCACAATGACCTGGTCGTGGTCTCCGGACAGCAACTCTCCTGCCGCCGCCTCAAGGGCAGTAACAGAAGAAGCACAGGCGGCATCCACAATATAGTTGGTGCCCCTGGCCCCAAGATGCCTGGCAATTCTGGAGGCTTCAATGTTCAAAAGGATTCCGTGAACCGGATCATAGCCCTTGTTTTCCCCTTCCATCCCCTCTTCCAGAGCCTGTTTGATTTTTTGTTTTTCCGCGTCGCCAAGGGCTGCATAGGCGCTGGTTTTCTCCAGCATGGAGACCACTTCAGGATACCAGTATTTAAGCTGGATATCATTTCCCAATTCATTGGAAAGACAGGTGGCAATGATGACTGCTGTCCGTTGGGGATCATCTGTTATCAGTCTATCATCCTCCCCCAGAAGGCCTGCGCTTTCCACGGCTTTATAGGCGGTGGAAAGTACCATTTTCTGACTTCTGGAAAGGCATTTCTCCTTTCCTTTGGCATACCCGAATCGTTCATTGTCAAATTCAAAATGATCCACATGACCGGCCAGGATGGTATAGGTACTGTCTGGCACCTTCCGGTCCGTATCATAATACAACCCTCTGTCAAAGCGGGTTTCCGGCATTTCACTGATGGAATATTTCTTGTTCAGGATATTTTCCCAGAGCATGTCCGGGGTATCTGCATGGGGGAGGGTACAGCCGACACCCACCACTGCAATCTCATCTTTGATCCTGTTTTTCGGACTGGAAAAAATCTCCAGTTGATTGATGTGCTTGAATAATTGGGATTTACCGTCAAAATACTGGTCATGGATCTCTTTGATGGAAACCGGATCCTTATAAAAGGCCAGGCTGTCACCCACCAGAAAATTTCCTTTTTCCCTGTGCTCTCCGTTTTC
>PIVS01000170.1 GCA_003353855.1 Desulfobacteraceae bacterium | reverse complement strand
TCTGTAATATGAAGAAGTCCGTCCACACCGCCAAGATCGACAAATATACCGTACTCTGTAATATTTTTAACGATACCGTCCATGACCTTGTCATTTTCAATGGTCTCAAGGGTAGTGCTTCGCAGCTCATCCCTTTTAGCTTCAAGAAGAACCCTTCTTGACAGCACGATATTGTTTCTTTTCTTGTTGTATTTGAGGACCTTGAAAGTATAGGTCTTGTTAACCATTTCATCCATGTTGCGGATGGGGCGTAAATCAGCCTGGGAACCAGGCAGGAATGCCAGCAGACCAATGTCGACGGAAAAACCGCCCTTGACCCGACTGGTAATAACACCCTCAATGGTCTCGTCTGCATCATAAATCTCTTTGATAGCATCCCAGACTTTTACTTTTTTGGCTTTTTCATGGGATAAAAGGACTGTTTCCTCTTCTTCATCCCAAACTTCAATCATAACCTCAAATTCATCATTGACGTTGACATTTACATTGCCTTCCTCATCAATGAATTCATGAATAGAGATCTGGCCTTCAGACTTATATCCAACATCAACAAGGACTGTTTCCCTGCCGACGGATATTACTGTTCCAGTAACTACCTGCCCCTCTTCAAATTTACTAAGGCTGGATTCATAAATGCCCAAAAGCTCTTCCATGGTCTCTTCGCCGGTCAATTCCATCTCAGGCTCAGATTCTGTTTCCTGTGTCTCTAATTCTTCTGTATTCATTTCTTGGTCTTCGTTTTCTTCAGCAATGTTGTTCATTAATATTATTCCCCCTAATCGAATTTTTTTTACACCAGTCTCCCCTCGAACAAAGAGAAGCCGAGTGCAATTTACCCTTATATCAACTCAAAAAAAAATTATCAAGCCAATTTTACTAATTATTAACTTTTTTGGATATTTTTCAAAATTTTTGCCACCACTTCCGGAATGGTTAAATAAGATGAATCAATTTTAATGGCATCGATGGCTGCCTTCAAGGGCGCTTCTTTTCGCTGGGAATCATTGGTATCCCTTTTTTCCATGTCCCTCTGAACTTTTTGTATATCCTTTTGTTCTTCAGCCATTTCCTCAAATCGCCTTTTTGCCCGGACAGACAGGTCGGCAAAAAGAAAAAATTTAAATTGTGCATCGGGAAAAACCACCGTGCCCATATCCCGCCCTTCAAATACGGCATCCTGGCTTTGGGCGATTGTTCGCTGAATATCAAGCAATGCCGATCTTACCCGGGGTCTGGCCGAGGTGGCAGAGGCGAGCATTGTAATCTCAGGAGTCCTGATATAAGAGGTGATGTCCTTTTTCGAGGAGATGAGAACAAGATTGCCTTTTTCCATAACAAAATTCAAATCCAGATCTTTTAGAAAACCCCCAAGGCATTCATCATTTTCCCAGTCAACCTGCTGTTGCTTTATCTCATAAGCAACCCCCCGGTACAAGGCACCTGTATCCACATAGACACATCCCAACTGCCTGGCTAAAAGGTTGCTGATCGTTGTTTTTCCTGCCCCTGCAGGCCCGTCAATGGTGATAATTCGATGTTTCATCATCTTTCCTTATTTTTTTGCCAATACCTGTTTCAATGCCTTGATAAAAATTTTATTCTCCTCTTTGGTTCCCGCGCTCACCCTTAAAAAGGTATCAAACCCATAGGATTTCATGGAACGTACAATAACACCCTTACCAAGCATTTCTTTAAATATTTTGGTGGCATCGGTTCTCAGATCCACCATCATAAAATTGGACTGGGTGGGGAGGGGAGCAAGATTCATTTTAGTCAATTCTGACCTAAGATAATCTATCCCGTCATGGGTGATCTGAATGCTTTTACTTAAAAAGACCTCATCCTGGACAGCGGCTTCTGCAGCTACCTGGGCCAGGGTATTCACATTAAAGGGCTGGCGAATCCGATTTAAAATCTCAGCCACCTCCCTGTCCATTATCCCATAGCCTATTCTGAAACCTGCAAGACCATAGGCCTTGGAAAAGGTTCTCAGGGTAACCACCCGAGGATCTTTCAAGGGATCATCCAGCGAATTGAAAACTGCCTTGTCACGGACAAATTCAATATAGGCTTCATCCACCACTATGATCACATCCCGGGGTACTTTTTTAGAAAAAGCAAAAAATTGGCCCCGGGTAATGGTACTGCCGGTGGGATTAAAGGGATTGGTAACAAAAACCATTTTTGTCCGGGGGCCAACCCTGTTGACAATACCATCAAGGTCGGTTGTATAATCATTGAGAGGAACATTGATGGCAACCCCCTTGGCTGTTTTAACAGATATTTCATACATCAAAAAGGAAGGCCTTGGCATCACCGCCTCATCCCCTGCATTTAAAAATCCATGGGCCAAGAGGGCAATAATATCATCGGATCCATTTCCCAGTACAATATTACCTACTCCAACCCGGAACCTTTCTGCCAGAAGCTTGCACAACCCGTGGGCAACAGGCTCAGGATATCGGTTCATACGGGAAAGGGCTGCCTTGACCGCTTCTGTCACCCTGGGGGAAAACCCCAGAGAATTCTCATTGGAGGCAAGTTTAACCGCATTTGTAATATTATATTCCCGCTCCAATTCCTTTAGGGGTTTGCCTGCCTCGTAGGGCTTGATAGTCTCAACCGGAACACTTATTTTAAATTTCATGGAATGATTTCTCCTCGTGGTAAAAAAACAATATTTAGTTAGGATTTGAATTTTTGTCAACAACTATGGTAGGAATTAAACGTTAAAATAATTACACCACAAAACCAAAGGGGTAATATGAACCATAAGGTAATAACCGGGATAGAAAATCTAAAAACCGCCCCCCCTGACTACTTAAAGGGAAAGCGGCTGGGGCTGCTTGCAAATCCGGCCTCGGTGGACAAAGGGCTTACCCATAGCCTGGATATTATCAGCCACTTGTTTCCAGGGCAGCTCAGGGCATTATTTTCCCCCCAGCACGGTTTTTATGCGGAAAAGCAAGACAATATGATTGAGTCGGACCATGTGGTTCACCCAGAGTTGAACATCCCTGTTTTCAGTCTGTATAGTGAAACAAGAATCCCAACACCTGCGATGTTTGACAGGATAGACACTCTGATTATCGACATCCAGGATGTGGGCACACGTGTATATACCTTCATATATACAATTTCCCATTGCATTGAAGTTGCGGCAAAACTCAAAAAAAACATTGTAATCTTAGATCGGCCCAATCCCATTGGCGGCTTACAGATAGAGGGGAACCTTTTAGATCCGGACTATGCCTCTTTTGTAGGGCGATTCCCCATTCCCATGCGCCACGGGCTGACCGTGGGAGAGATTTCACAATTTTTTAACCAGCAGTTTAATCTGGGCTGTGATCTTAAAGTCATCCCCATGAAGGGATGGAAGCGCAGCATGTACTGGCAGGACACAGACCTTACCTGGCTGCCCCCCTCCCCCAACCTGCCCACCCCCATTTCCTGCATGGTATATCCCGGCCAGGTAATCTTTGAAGGTACCAATATTTCCGAAGGACGTGGCACCACCCTGCCCTTTGAGCAATTTGGCGCCCCCTTTCTCAACACAAAAAGCATTGGACAAATCGCAGAAAAGAAAATCAAAGGCGCCCTTCTTCGACCAATAAATTTCGAACCCACCTCGGGCAAATGGCAGCGACAGGTATGCAAGGGCTTTCACATCCATATCACCTCACGAAAAAACTTTTCACCCTATATGGCATCCCTTCTCCTCATGCAGCTTATAATGAAATTTCATCCTGAAGAGTTTGAGTTTAACCCCCCGCCCTATGAATACGAGTATGAACGGATGCCCATTGACCTGATTTTGGGAAGTCGGGATATCAGGGAAAAAATCACAGAAATGGAAGACCTGGCTCTCCTCGAAAACCTTTGGCAGGAACGATTAAATACGTTTAAAACAAATTGCAAAAAATACTATATATATGACTGACACAATGCCCAACGCTGATACGCCGGAAAATAATTGGAAACGAATGAGTTTCAAAGGGAACAAGGTGTGGGTTTCCGTCACACCCGACGGCCAGGTTTTTGAAAAAAAAGACAAGGTTCTGATAAAATACAATTTAAAACAAGACTATGAATACTGGATAAAAAAAGATAGCCTGGAACCCTTGGACCAGGCTGTTCCGGCAGGAAAAAAAAAGAAAAAGTCCCCTGAAAAATCATCAAAGGTTTTGGATATCATAGCAAAGACTCGCGATAATTGTATTCAAATTTATACAGACGGGGCCTCTTCTGGCAATCCGGGGCCGGCCGGCATAGGAGTTCTCCTTATTTATAAGGAAAACCGAAAGGAAATTTCCCAGAGCATTGGGGTTGCCACCAATAATGTAGCGGAGTTGTCTGCAATTAAAGTGGCTGTTTCCCATCTGAAACGGCATGATCTGCCCGTGCGCGTTTTTTCAGATTCAAGCTATGCAATTGGTGTGCTGACTCAAGACTGGAAACCCCAGGCAAACTTATCCCTTGTAGCAGAGATTAAAGGGTTGATTCAACCCTTTGCAGATCTTGAATTCATCAAGGTAAAGGGCCATGCCGGAATAAAAGAAAATGAGGTTGCAGATTTTCTTGCCACATCTGCCATAAAAAAAGGGCCGTGATAACACAGCCCTGACTAAAATCTTAAAACTTACTTCTATTTTTTCAAATCACTGAGTTCTTTTTCAAGTTCAGCAATCTTTACTTTGTCATCATCAACCGGTGCTTCAACACCCTCATCATTTTTCCAGGAATCTTTAAGCTCATCAAATCCGAGATAGAGGGCAAGACCACCACCCAACAACAGCACAACCGGGATACATCCTGCCAGAAGATTCAAAAATTCACCAAACCAAACCGCCAAACCGACAACTCCGAGAAGAGCTGCAATAGCTCCACCAATTAACGTTTTCATAAAAATATCCTCCTTAAGCTTTTTTGTTCAACCTAAATAAATGTGATACCATTTAACCGAATAATACGATTTTTAATAGATGAAGAAAAATAGCACAGGAAAAATTTTTAATCAAGGCTATTCTATCATGCCGGTTTCAGAGTACTAATACACCCGTTTACCGGTGGTTTCAGCTGTTTCTCACCCCTATTAACTACCCATCAAATTAATAATAAGATTGCCATTACACCCAAGCTTTGATAATGATGAAATCCTTAAATACCTTATTTTTAAGGTCTAAAAAAAAAGGATCTTTCATGAGTTTGTTTCAAACCATTAAAAGTATAGTACCAAATACCAGGGCAAGGCTTCGCAAATATATAAATTGTTTATTAGGTGATACCCAGGATTACTACACAAGTCTTTACCCGGGAAATCAGAGCTATATCATAAAAAAAATCATTAATAATTTGATCAAAAAACTCTCTTTTGATGATCATAGTCTGGATAAAATTAAAAGCATTGAAAAGACGAGTATTGTTGTTTTTGCAAGTAAAAACAAACGGATGTTTGATTTTTTATATTTTCACACAAGACTCAAAGCACTTGATCTGCCCTTTCCCGAACTGGGGTTTGATTTAAGATTTTTTTTCCTTCTGCCCGTAAAAAGAGTCTGCCGAATTCTATTGTCCCATCTGGATTATTTTCTCCATAATTTCCATATCAAGGACATCTATACCTCGGGATTTGTACAAGAAACACTCCAAAATAAAAAATCCGGGTTTGTATTCCTTATTGAAGAAGATGATTTTTACAAGCGGTTTATTAAATCCACACCAGATCCTCTGTTTCACCTGATTGAACTTCAAAGGCAAACCGACACCAACGTGATCATTGTACCCGAAGATATTATTTATATAACCAAGCCCAGGCACAAGGACCCCGGCCTTGCAGATATCTTGTTCGGGACCCATGAAAAACCAGGGCTTCTCAAAAGGATCTATACCCTGATCAGGTATCCTGAAAAAATCAAAGTGGCAGTGGCGACGCCGGTGAACCTCAAGGAGTTTATCAACCTGCCGGAAATTGATCGCCTGGATGCAGAATTCCAAACCCACAGGTTAAGAAGCCATTTGGTTGATATTTTAAACCGGCAGAGAAAAAGTATTACCGGCCCCATTTTAAAATCCAGCCAGGAAATTACGGAAGATATTCTGACCCGTAAATCCCTTAGGGAATATCTGGCTGACTATGCCTCTAAAAACAATATACCCCTGTATAAAGTCAATAAAAAAGCAGCCTCCTATATAAAAGAGATTGCCGCAAATTATAACCTGAGGATTATTAATGTCTTTAACTGGGCTTTGAGCTGGATTTTTAAAAATATCTTTGAAGGATTGGTGCTCAATCAAGACGAAATCAACCGGATGCGGGAAAAATCCACACAAGCCCCACTGATCCTGATCCCCTGCCATAAAAGCCATCTGGACTACCTGCTGCTGCCCTATGTAATGTATAGGAACAACATGCCCTGCCCACATATTGCAGCAGGAAAGAACCTCTCCTTCTGGCCCCTGGGCCCCCTGTTCAGGGGAGGAGGAGCCTTTTTCATACGGAGAACCTTTAAGGGGGCTGAACTCTATAGAAAAATTTTTGGTGCCTACCTTGAAAAACTGCTCTATGAAGGATTTAATCTTAAAATTTTTATCGAAGGCGGCCGGAGCCGCACCGGAAAACTTCTGTCTCCAAGGCCCGGCGGACTTGGCATGATCATCAAAGCCTATCTGAATGGTGCCTGTGACAATTTGTATTTTGTCCCGGTCTTTGTGGGCTATGACAGGGTTCTTGAAGAAGATGCCTATTTAAAGGAGATTGAAGGGGGCAAAAAGAGCCCTGAAACCCTCAAGGGGCTAATCAATACCAGAAAATTTTTAAAGAAAAAATATGGGAAGGTTTATATCAAATTTGATGATCCCCTTTCCTTGAAGGAGTATTTAAAAGAAAAGAATATCGATCTTACCCGTGCCACAGATGATGAATACATGCAGTTTGTCAAACAATTTGCCTACAAATTGATCAATTCCATTAATAAAAATGCCATTGTTACCCCCCATGGCATCATTGCCTCTGCCATCTTAAATGGCTCCCAAAACAATTTTGTTAAAGAACAGATGATTGAGCGAGTGAACACCTATATGAATCTTCTGACATTTAACGATGTGGAATTATCCGACACCCTGCTCATGGACCCGGATAATGCATTCGATACCGTAATCAATAACTTTATATCCAGAAATTTCATTGAACTTGCAGATGAAGATGAAGGTGAAATTTCAGACAGCACCACCTTTATTGTTAAGCACAACAAACGTGCCATCCTGGACTATTATAAAAACTCTGCAATCTCCTTTTTTGTGCCCACGGCATACACGGCAATGGCCATATTGGAGGTTGATCAATTTAAATTTTTCCTCTCCGACCTTGTGCTTAGGTATAAATTCCTGCAAAAAATGTACACCGATGAATTTTCCTATGATGAAGAAATCACCCCTGAAGAACAAATTTCCAAATGCATTAAAGAATTTATAAATGAAGGCATCCTTGTGCCGGACCCAACCCAGGCTGACATGTTCAGCCTGACATCCCAGGGGTTGCGAAAGCTCAAATGGTTTGCCGCCTTTTTGCTCCCCTTCCTTGAATCCTATAAGACAACCCTGCTCTTTCTTGAAAAAGAAAAAACAGATAAATATGATGCAAAGGAGCAGACCAAGAAAATCCAGTCCTTTGGCCGCAAACTATATAAACGGAATAATATTGCCCTCAAGGAATCCCTGTCCCTGGTTAATTACCGAAATGCTGCAACTTATTTTGCCAGAAACGAGATCACAGGATCCGAGGATCAAATTCAGATCGATGACTATAAAGAGATCATTGACCGCCTGATCCGGTTGACCCTGTCCTAGAAAATGAAAGCACTCATTCTTGCAGCAGGACTCGGAACACGCCTGTTACCCTATACCAGCAGTCTCCCTAAGCCTTTGTTCACACTCAACCGGCGTCCGGTACTGGATATTGCCATTGAACGACTGATCCATTGCGGATGTGATAAAATTTTTATCAATACCCACCATTGCCACGAACAAATTGATGCCTTTATCAGCCAGCACCCCTTCAAAGAAATCATCCAAACTGTATATGAGCCAAAAATTCTGGATACCGGTGGAGCCATTGCCAACCTCAGACAATTAATGGACAAAAACCCTTTTTTTGTGATCAATGCTGATATTATTTCTGATATTGATCTTAAACAGGTATATGAATCCCATCTGGCCTCATGTGCAACAGCCACCCTGGTGCTCCATGACTATCCGGAATTCAACAAGATCCGGGTGGATGGGGAGGGGTTTATCGAACGTTTTGACGGTCCCCCCGGAAAGGGTTTTGCATTTACAGGAATTCAGGTTTTATCCCCGGATATCTACTTACACATGCCGATAAATCCTGAGAAACCAAACACAGATCAAATGGTTTTTTCCAGCATCGATGTTTACAAAGCCCTGTGCCCTAGCAAAAAGATAAAAGCACATATTGCTGAACAGGTTTTCTGGGAGGATATCGGTACAATCCCATCCTATACGCAAACTTCCCGGCAATGCCTTAGTGCCAATGTCTTTGGTCTGCCGGAAAACAAGATCCATGAAATTTTTATCAATCCAATCACAGGAGACGGATCTGACAGATTATGGTTCAGGGCCTGTCATGGAGAAAAAAGCCTTGTCATCTCCGACCATGGTATCTGCCCTGCCCCAAGCGAAAACTTGTCCCAGCTCCAGGCCTTTGTTAAAATCGGAACCCATCTGACCTCAAAAAAAATTGCCGTGCCGAAAATTTTAGGCCATGATGAGCTTTCCGGCCAGGTTGTTGTGGAAGATCTGGGGGATATCCACCTTCTCTCAATGGTCCGCCAGAGCCAAAACATGCCTACCCTCATTGACCTTTATAAAAAAGTTATTGACCAGCTCATTAAATTTTCTCAAACCGGTATCCAAAACTTTAATACCGACTGGACCTGCCAGACAGCCTCCTATTCAAAGGAGGTTATTCTGGAAAAAGAATGTGCCTATTTCATGACCCAATTTGTCCGGGGGTATCTTGGAAAAGAGGTTAAGTTCGAGCCATATGCCCACGAGTTCGGCACAATTGCCGATAATGCATTAAAATATGCTTTTTCAGGGCTGATGCACCGGGACATGCAGTCAAAAAATATAATGATACAAAATGGGAAAAGTTATTTCATCGATTTTCAATCCGCAAGGAAAGGCCCCTTGCAATATGATCTTGCTTCCCTTTTAATAGATCCCTATGTTAAACTGCCGGATACCATACAAAAAGAGTTGTTGATATATACCATGTCCGTGCTGGGAATTGATTCAAAGACAAAAAAATGTGAATTTGAAGAATCCTACAACTTCTGCTGTTTGACCAGAAATCTTCAATTTTTAGGGGCCTTTGCCTTTCTTTCCCGGGTCAAGGGCAAAAAAAA
>PIVS01001206.1 GCA_003353855.1 Desulfobacteraceae bacterium | reverse complement strand
AATTTCAAGATATTTTCCATTTCTCGGCAAAATAAGGCAAATTCAATCCAAAAGCTCACAAAATGCGAACAAAATGCGAACACCAAAAATTAATCGGAGAATAGCAAAATGGGTTTAAGGAAACATCAGTCAGAAATGAACCAGGTGATAGATGGAATAATATCCGGAGTCCCCAGATTTAAAGACACAAAGGAAATTATCTTGTCAGTTGTGGCCGGCGGTGGGAAGGGATCCGTCCCGGTCAATGCCGGCAAATTGATACTGGCCGGCCTGGCCGATGCAATTTGTTGTATCGTTCCCAGACATTCCTTGCAGCAGCAATGCGAAGAGGTTTTTATGGATAAGTTTTTTAAAGACCTTTTTGGTGTTAATCTATCCATACGGGCCTCGACCAATGATCTTGATCCCTGTAGGGGCATGAACGGATTTGTGACCACATACCAGGCCCTTGGCCATGACAAGAAAGGGATTGTTGCAGATACAATCAGATCCAAACGCTATATCGTTATCCTGGACGAGTTCCACCATGTCGAAGAAGATTCCCCTTGGCACGAAGC
>PIVS01001205.1 GCA_003353855.1 Desulfobacteraceae bacterium | reverse complement strand
AAACCATTGTCACCTATCAAGGATGTTATGGAACTTTTAATACTAAAATCCAATATGGATTACATTCGCATCAAGGATGAAGGAGCTGTTCTGGTTCCCCTGGATAAAGCAAGTGTCTTTCCCATGGATCAAATTGACCGGGTCAAGGCACACAAGGCCGATTTTATTGGGTCGGGATTTAAAAATATCAGCATTAGAAAGCTGATCTTAACAGAAGAGGATGTGTAAACACATGCGAATGGTGCTAAGCGGCCTTGGTCAACTGGATATCCTTTACGATGACAAAAACCTGGCCCTCCCTGAAAATTTCACCAAGACCCGGGTGATGGCCTGTGCCATCTGCCGGACCGACGCCAAAATGTGGGAACAAGGACATCGGGATCTTGTTCTGCCAAGGGTTTTGGGACATGAACTGGTGGTTGAAGATGGTACCGCCCAGCGCCATGTGGTATGGCCGGGCAAAAGCTGCGGTGACTGCAGGTTTTGTAAATCAGGCCGGGAGAACCTGTGTGAGGATATGAAAATAACCGGGTTTCACATGGACGGCGGTTTTGCCGA
>PIVS01000169.1 GCA_003353855.1 Desulfobacteraceae bacterium | reverse complement strand
GAAAACTCAGCTGATTAATATGCGGGAAACATTAAAAAAAGGTGAGAGTGTCTAATGGAAATTAAAGCGGAAGAAATAAGCCAAATAATAAAAGACCAGATCAAAGGATTTGACGCAGATGTTGATCTGAGTGAAACCGGAGTTGTCCTTTCTGCGGGTGATGGTATTGCCCGTGTATATGGTTTGGAAAAAGTTAAGGCAATGGAGCTGGTTGAATTTCCCGGTGGAATTCTTGGCCTTGCATTGAACCTTGAGTCAGACAATGTTGGTGTTGCCATCCTGGGTGATGATAAGGTCATCAAAGAGGGTGATGTTGTAAAAAGAACAGATCGGATTGCATCTGTTCCGGTTGGCGAAGCCCTTCTGGGTCGTGTTGTGACCACAACGGGAGAGCCTGTTGACGGAAAAGGGCCCGTCAATTCTGATATTTACATGAATATGGAGTTGGTGGCTCCCGGTGTTATCGCCAGGAAAGGTGTTCATGAACCCTGCTACACAGGTGCCAAGGCTGTTGATGGTATGACCCCTGTTGGTCGTGGTCAGCGTGAGCTGATCATTGGTGACCGTCAGATCGGTAAAACAGCGGTTGCTGTTGATGCCATTATTGCTCAAAAAGAAAGTGGCATCAAATGTATCTATGTTGCCTGCGGTCAGAAAAAATCTACTGTTGCCCAGGTTGTTGCCGCCCTTGAAGAGCATGGTGCCATGGAATACACCACAGTTGTTGTGGCATCTGCTTCTGAATCTGCTGCCATGCAGTATCTGGCTCCCTATGCCGGCTGCGCCATGGGTGAGTACTTCAGGGATAAAGGCGAACATGCTCTGATCATCTATGATGATCTTTCAAAACAGGCGGTTGCTTATCGTCAGGTGTCTTTGTTGCTCAGGCGTCCGCCGGGACGTGAGGCCTTCCCCGGTGATATTTTTTACAACCATTCCCGTTTGCTGGAAAGATCTGCAAAGCTCAGTGATGCAGAGGGTGCAGGATCTCTTACCGCTCTTCCCATCATTGAAACCCAGGAAGGTGATGTATCTGCCTTTATTCCCACAAACGTTATCTCCATCACAGATGGTCAGATCTTCCTTGACAAGGATCTTTTCTTTGCGGGTATCAGACCTGCCATTGATGTTGGACTTTCCGTATCAAGGGTTGGTGGTGCTGCCCAGGTAAAAGCCATGAAACAGGTTGCAGGTACCCTGCGGCTTGATCTGGCCCAGTTCCGTGAACTGGAAGCCTTTGCCGCATTCGGATCTGACCTTGATGCTGCAACTCAAAAACAGCTGACCCGTGGTGAAAGACTGGTTGAGCTTCTCAAACAGCCCCAGTTCAAACCTCTTTCCATGGAAAGAATGGTTACAGCTCTCTATGCAGGAACCAAGGGGTATATCGATAAATACCCAAGAGAAGCGGTTGCAAAATATGAAGAAGGTCTTTACCCCTTTGTTGAAAACCGTTTTCCTGAAGTTTTTTCCGGCTTGAAAGAAAAACAGGAAATTACTGCGGAGATCGAAGGCAAGTTGAAACAATGCCTTGAAGCCTACGATGAAGAATTCAAGGATACCATTTAGGTAATTTTTTGGATTTTATTGTGAATATTTTCATTAAAATTAGGCGTAAAGGTGAGATCATATGGCAACTTTAAAAGAAGTACAATCGAAAATAGTCAGTGTAAAAAAGACTAAACAGATTACCTCTGCCATGAAGATGGTCGCCACTTCAAGATTACGCGGGTCCCAGCTTAGAATGGAGGCGTTTGAACCCTATGCCTCCAAGTTTGCTGAAGTTTTAGGAAGCATTGCCGGTAAATCCGGTGAAAATGCAAGTTCCTTGCTTGTCCCCCGCGAAGAAGTCAAAAAAGTGGCCCTGATTCTCTGTACATCTGACAGAGGACTTTGTGGCGGTTTTAACAATAGTCTGATTGATAAAGCTGAAAAATTAATCGAAACCGAGCTTGCAGGCAAGGAAGTCTCTCTTATCTGTTTTGGTAAAAGAGGACGAGACTGGGCAAAGAAAAGCCCTGACCCCATCGAAGATGAATATCTGGGTGTGGTTGGCGGAAATATCGATTTCTCAGTGGCATCCACCTCAGGTCAAAAAATGATAGACAGTTTCCTTGACGGGGCTGTTGATGAAGTATATCTGATTTATTCCCAGTTTGAAAACATGGCAAAACAGATTCCCACATTAAAACAGGTTCTTCCCATTCCCTCCCTTGCGGATGTGGCTGGGAAGACAGAAGAAGCTGATGCAGATGGAGAGTTCCTACCCGAGCATATCTGTGAGCCTTCTTCCGATGCTCTGCTGGGGGAAATGCTGCCAAAGAATATTTTTATTCAGATATATGATGCTCTGCTCCAGACGTCCACCAGTGAACATGCGGCTCGAATGAGAGCCATGGAAAATGCAACCAAGGCATGTGAAGATATGGTGAACGAGCTCCAGACTATATTCAATAAAACAAGGCAGGCAGGTATTACCTCCGATCTTATGGATATTGTTGGCGGTGCAGAGGCACTTAAGGGATAGAACAGATTATACTTAATTGATAAAACAGCTTTTAAGGAGAAAAAAATGGCTGAAAATATAGGTAAAATAGCACAGGTTCTTGGTGCTGTTATTGATGTTGAATTTGAGCCCGGAAACCTTCCTCCGGTCTTAACCGCTTTGACCATTACAAACCCTGCCATAAGTGACATGGAAGACAACCTGGTTGTTGAAGTGGCCCAGCATCTGGGTGACAATGTGGTTCGATGTATTGGTATGGACGTAACAGACGGTCTCCAGAGGGGAATGGCGGTAAAAGATACCGGCTCTCCCATTATGATGCCCGTTGGCGAAGCATCGCTTGGTCGGGTTCTCAATGTTGTGGGTCGTCCCGTTGATGGTTTAGGTTCGATTTCCCAGGATAAAATGCTGCCCATCCATAGACATGCCCCTGCCTTTACTGAGCAGGATACCACTGTCCGGGTTCTTGAAACCGGAGTTAAGGTTATTGACCTTCTGGTTCCCTTTCCCCGTGGCGGTAAAATGGGTATGTTCGGCGGTGCCGGTGTTGGTAAAACCGTTATCATGATGGAAATGGTTAACAACATTGCCATGCAGCATGGTGGTATCTCCGTATTCGGCGGCGTTGGCGAGAGAACCCGTGAAGGTAATGATCTTTATCATGAGATGAAAGATTCCGGCGTTCTTCCCAAGTGTGCCCTGGTTTACGGCCAGATGACAGAACCTCCGGGAGCACGTGCAAGGGTTGCACTCTCTGCTTTGACCTGTGCCGAATATTTCCGTGATGAAGAAGGGCAGGACGTGCTTCTCTTTGTTGATAATATCTTCAGGTTTACCCAGGCCGGTGCAGAAGTATCTGCAACACTTGGTCGTATGCCTTCTGCCGTTGGGTATCAACCCACACTGGCCGTTGACATGGGTGAACTCCAGGAACGTATTACATCAACGGACAAGGGTTCCATCACAGCGGTTCAGTGCGTTTACGTACCTGCCGATGACTTGACAGACCCTGCGCCTGCAACCACATTTGCTCATCTGGACGGAACTGTTGTACTTTCCCGTCAGATTGCTGAGTTGGGTATTTATCCGGCGGTTGATCCCTTGGATTCATCTTCAAGAATCCTTGATGCTGCTTATATCGGTGAAGAGCACTACAATGTTGCCCGGGTGGTTCAGCAGACCCTGCAAAAATATAAAGAGCTCCAGGATATTATTGCAATTTTGGGTATGGACGAGCTGTCCGACGAAGACAAGGTTACTGTTCAGCGTGCCAGAAAACTTCAGAAATTTTTGTCCCAGCCTTTCCATGTGGCAGAAACATTTACCGGTATGTCGGGTAAGTTTGTAAAGGTTGAAGATACTGTAAGATCATTTAAAGAAATCATTGATGGCAAACATGATGATCTTCCAGAAAATGCTTTTTATATGGTTGGTTCTATTGAAGAAGCCATTGAAAAGGCTAAAGCTGAATAAATATTCGGAGGAATATCATGGCCGAAAAACTATTTCTTGAAGTAGTTACACCACAGAAAGCAGTTGTCAGCGAAGAGGCTGAGATTGTCGTGGCGCCAGGGTCAGAGGGTGAATTCGGTGCGCTTAAAGGGCACACTACATTCCTGACATCCTTGAACATGGGTACGCTCCGGTATAAAGATGCCAATGGAAAAGAAAGGCTTCTTTTTATCAACGGCGGTTTTGCAGAAGTGCTGCCCAACAAGGTTACCATCCTGGCTGAATCTGCCGAGCGTCGGCAGGATATAGATGTTAATAGGGCCCAGGAAGCAAAGGGACGGGCGGAACAACGCCTTGGTACCAAAGCTGCAAATCTTGATCTTGTAAGGGCTGAAGCTGCTTTAAGGCGGGCGATAGACCGAATTAGAGTCGCAGGCATGAAGTAATTATGTAATTTTTACGAATCTAGCTTGAAAAACGATCTGTCCGGCAGATTAATGATGCCGGATTAGAATAAAAAGAGGGGGGGTGCTTTTCTTTACGGAAGCATCCCCCCTCTTTTTTAAGATACAGGATAAAGAAAAAATATGAACACCAAAATCAAGGAAACTAAAATGGGTGAGAATCTGATGGATCTATCGGTTGTGATTCTAGCCGCCGGCAAGGGAACCCGGATGAAGTCAGACCTTCCCAAGGTGCTCCACCCTGTGGCAGGCAAAAGTATGGTGGTGCATGTTGCTAACTGTGCCAGGAAGCTGTCGCCAAATAATATCCATGTGGTTATAGGGCATCAGGGACAACTTGTTAAAGATGAGGTATCCCGGTATTTTTCTGTCAATTTTGTTATTCAAAAACAATTGCTCGGAACAGGTGATGCGGTTAAGCAGGTCTTGCCCTTTCTCGCACCCGGGATAAAAAATGTATTGGTGCTCTGTGGTGATGTTCCTTTGATCAGGGAAGATACCCTGAGAGGGCTTTTGACCACCCACAGGACAAGCGGTGCCAAATTGTCGGTTTTGGCCGTTAATATGGAAAATCCAACCGGTTACGGAAGGATTGTGCTTGACCCGGGGGGGGGTATGATCGCCATTCGGGAGGAGTCCGATGCAACTAAGACAGAAAAGCAGATAACAACCATTAATACCGGGATATATTGCTTTGATAAAATCTTTTTAGAACAGGCCATTGAGTTGATACGCCCGGATAATAAACAGGCAGAATTTTATTTAACTGATCTGGTTGAAATTGCAAGATCTAAAAGAGAAAAAATTAGTGTCCGTTTAATGGCTGACCCAAGGCAGGTCCAAGGTGTGAATAGCCCAAATGACCTGGAAAAAATAGAATCTGTGATTCAGCAGATTGAAAATGAATTACCTTGACTTTTTCAAATATTTTAAACTATACTGAACGCCACTTGAACACTTACGAGACTATGAAATTGGGTAATGACGTTATTAAAAACAAGTTTGATGATATAGATATAAAGGTTGATTTTCTGATTGAGCTTTACCAGGCTCTGCAGGTTGAGAATTCGGAATTGAATTCAAAAATCAAAGAACTGGAAACAGAAATGGTTGAGAAAAATCTAACGGAAGAATTAAATTTTGAGCAGGAGGTATTAATTCAATCTAAGATTGACGGCCTTTTGACTAAATTGGATAGTTTTTCCGATAATTTATCATCTGAACATCAGTCAGACTTGTAACCGTAAAAATTCGGTAAAGGGATTTCATTGGATGAAATTATTAAAATTGACCTTTTTGGTGAAGAATTCAGATTTAAGCCGGATGACCAGGTAAAAGATCCGGATAAAGTTGCGCATTATTTAAAAGACTATATTAAAGAGGCAGAGAATCTGTTCCAGAATAAGAGTACAGGCAGGAACAGGATCGCTATACTGCTTCTTGCAGCCATGAATCTTTCAAAAGATTTTTGTGAGTTGAAACAGCAACATTCTGAACTGGAAAGTACAGTTGAAAAAAGAGTTTCGTCTTTGATAAGCAGAATTGACAAAGGAATTGAATAAAACAATAGGTATATTGATATAAACAACAACCCCTGCAATGTGCGTGATTGCTTGACAGGCTTTGTCTTAACGCATAATGAAAAGGGAGTTCACCCTGATGCTGGTGTGCTAGGTTCCTCTTGTTAAGGAAAAGCCTAAAGGTATTATTGAACACCCACCTTTTGAACCAATGGTTCAAAGCCTAAAAAAACAACACGGCAATTTGTGGGGGTTATTGCTATAGAACAATTCTTTTTTTACCCTCCCCGGATAATTATCCCATTCCATAGTTACGCCATGTTTTAGCTGTATTTTAACATATGGTAAGCAATATTTTTTTGCTGATGCTAACAGCATATTAGGAGAATTATTGAATGGACACTGTGGTGATACTTTCATCAACGATTGTTTTTTTGCTGGGATTGGGGATTATTGCCTTTTTTGTAATAAAGAAAAAGGTAAACCAGGAAAATCTGAATATTGAAGAAGAACAGAAACGAATTGTCGAAGACGCCAGAAAAAAATCAGAAACCCTTTTAAAAGAAGCCAGGCTCGAAGCAAAATCCAGACTTCTGGAAATGAAGAGCGATTTTGATGCAGAAACCGAAGAGACGCGCTTTGAGTTAAAAAAAGAAGAGAGGCGTCTCGCAAAGAAAAGTGAAAAACTGGATAGGCAAGAAGACCAGTTTTCAAAACGGGATCAGGAACTTTTAAGAAAAGAAACTGAGATTGGCAGGGCGTTGGATTCAGCCCAAAGAAGAGAAGGTCAGTATAATACCCTTCTTGAAGAAACCAAGAAAGAACTTGAAAAAGTATCCGGAATGACCCTGGAAGAAGCCAAGGAGCTTCTGCTTAAAGCCATGGAAGAAGAGGCTAAGCACGAAGGGGCTAAGTTGATAAAGAAAATCACCAGTGAAGCAAGGGAGCAGGCAGATAAGGAAGCCAAAAAAATTATTTCAACTGCCATCCAGCGGTATGCCGGGGACTATGTGGCTGAAAGAACTGTTTCTGTTGTGCATTTGCCGGGAGATGAAATGAAGGGCCGGATTATCGGTCGTGAAGGTAGAAATATCAGAGCTTTGGAGGCTGCCACAGGAATTGATCTTATCATTGATGATACGCCTGAGGCGGTTATCCTGTCAGGATTTAATCCCATTCGAAGGGAAGTGGCAAGGATAGCAATTGAAAAATTGATTTCCGACGGCAGAATCCATCCTGCCAGAATTGAAGATGTGGTGGAGCGTGCAACCGAAGAGGTTGAGCTTACCACTAAAGAGGCGGGAGAACAGGCTGCCTTTGATCTGGGTGTCCATGGGATAAATCCGGAATTGATAAAGGTTCTGGGAAAATTAAAATTTAGAACATCCTATGCCCAGAATGTGCTTCAGCATTCAGTTGAAGTTGCCTTTTTATCAGGGACCATTGCAGCAGAGCTTGGACTCAATATAAAGCTTGCCAAGCGCATGGGGCTTTTACACGACATCGGCAAGGCTGTCGATCATGAAGTTGATGGAGCCCATGCTATCATCGGTGCAAATCTTGTTAAAAAATATGGTGAGATAGAAGCGGTTGTCAATGCCATTGGTGCCCACCACGAAGACAGAATGCCCGAGACGGTATATGATTATATTGTCCAGGCTGCAGATGCCCTTTCCGGTGCCCGTCCGGGGGCCAGAAAAGAAAGTCTGGAAAATTATGTTAAGCGCCTTGAGGATTTGGAAAATATTGCCAATGCCTTTGATGGGGTTGTTAATACCTATGCCATCCAGGCAGGACGTGAGATCCGGGTAATCACAGAAAGTGAAAAGATAACAGATGAGAGTGCAATGTTGCTTTCCAGGGATATTGCCCGTCAGATAGAAGAAAATCTAACATTCCCGGGCCAGGTAAAAGTAGTGGTAATTCGGGAAACCCGCGCAGTCGAATATACGAAAAAATAAAGGTTGGAAATCAAGTATGAGTGTTTTAGCTACATTAAGGGAACGTGGTTTTGTTGATGCTGTAACCCACACTAAAGAACTGGAAGATTATTTAGACAATAATCGGGCCACCTGTTACATCGGATTTGATCCGACTGCCTCAAGTCTTCACGTGGGGAGTCTTGTTTGTATAATGGCTCTTGCTCATATGCAGCGAAGCGGCCACAGGCCCATTGCATTGGTTGGCGGCGGAACAGGATTGATCGGAGACCCTTCGGGTAAAACTGAGCTGCGTAAGGTTATCACCCAGGAACAAATTGATGAAAACAAGGCAGGTATTCGCAAGCAATTGGGGCGGTTCCTTGATTTTTCCGATGATAAGGCCCTGATGCTGGACAATGCAAAATGGTTAACCACTCTTGAATATATTCCCTTTTTAAGGGATATCGGACGGTATTTTTCCGTTAACCGGATGGTCAAGGCGGAAAGTTATAAAGCACGGCTGGATTCCGATGATGGGCTGACCTTCATAGAATTTAACTACATGCTTCTCCAAGCCTACGATTTTATGGAACTTGCAAAAAACAGTGACTGTTTTTTGCAAATGGGGGGAAGTGACCAATGGGGCAATATTGTGGCGGGTATAGATCTGGTTCGTCGAACCATTGGCAAGCAGGCCTTTGGAATAACCTTTCCCCTGATCACCACGGCCAGTGGGATCAAAATGGGAAAAACCCATAAGGGGGCCGTATGGCTCGATCCCGAGCGATTTTCTCCCTATGAATATTACCAATTCTGGGTAAATTGCGATGATGCTGATGTTGCGCGGTTTTTTGCCTTATTTACTTTTTTGCCCATGGATGAGATTCAAACGGTAAAATCCCTTGAAGGGGCTGATTTGAACAAGGCTAAGACAATTCTTGCCTATGAAGCCACAAAGATTGCCCATGGAGAGACTGAGGCCGAAAAGTCATTAAAAGCCTCGGTCTCAGTCTTTGGCAGTATTGAAGTGCCCGATACTCTTTTGCCGGGTGCCACTATTCCAAGGGGGGTGCATTCCCCTGCCAATGATGAATCTGTCCCTTCTTCCCTATATAAAAGGGATGAGGTGGTGGAAAAGGCCCTTGTGATTGATTTGCTGACGGAAACCAAGATGTGCAACTCCAAGTCCGATGCCCGGCGTTTGGTGAAGCAGGGGGGGGCATATATTAATGGAGAACGGATTGCAGCCTTTGATCAAATCGTTGCTAGTCATGATGTTTTTGGGGATGAAATTCTATTGAGAGCCGGTAAAAAGAAGTATCACAAAATTATTTTGGAATAATTAAAAAAAAGGTTTGACAAGATCAGGGGGTGCGTGTATATTGGCCTGGTTTTGTCGCTCAGAGAGTGGTTTTAAAAAAAACAGAGTGGCTTTAGAAAAAAAGTTTGATCTTTGAAAATTGGTCAGTGAGAAAAGAAAATGAGCGGGTCGTAAAGACCTAAAAAAAGTTTTAGAAAAGGATTATAACTGGAGAGTTTGATCCTGGCTCAGAATGAACGCTGGCGGCGTGCTTAACACATGCAAGTCGAACGAGAAC
>PIVS01000168.1 GCA_003353855.1 Desulfobacteraceae bacterium | reverse complement strand
GGATGGCATCTTCCCAGGTTCGTATGCCGTTGTTCCACAGCTTTTCTTCTGTTGCAGGTCCGATACCCGGGATATGGCTGAATGTGTTTATGAGCATAATTTTTCCTTGTGGTTAAAGTAACGACCTATATATCCCGAATGGAAAAAATATGACAGGGATAATGAGAACTATAAGATGTTCCTTGGCTTGACCGCAATTATTTGACATGGTAGCTTATCATGATAACGGCATTAAACCCTTTAAATCAGGATTCTGTTATGACCCGATTTCAATATGCGATTTCCTGTGTTTTTCTTGTTTTGTTTATGGCTTTTTCTCTAACCGGCTGCGGTGAGAAGGAAAAAAAAGATGAAGACCTGGTGGTGGGCAACTGGACCCAATATCGAAACCGGGCCTATATCCTTTTGGTCATCAGTCCCAAGGGGAGTTGGAATTCCTCGGTCAGGATTTCCGATGTCACATCAAAAATTGTTAAATCCAAGGGAAATGCCCAGGGCATCTGGCATCTGGAAGAAGGGCAGTTGATTCTTACAGTGACGGATTCAACTCTTGAAGAAATTTGGGAAAAGAATGATACCAGTTTTCTTGAGATTGTTGAGCTTGGGGAGCGGATTATGCTTCTGAAAGAGGAAAACGGCCGGATTGCAGAATGGAAAAAAACCAATACTAGAAAATCTGGTGATATTGAATCGGATGCCGCCGTGGTCATTTCCATGAAACCAATAGCAGTGAACTTAAACAAAAACCGATCAAATACCCAGGATCGCTACCTGTGTTTGGAAATGAGTATTGTACTCAAGGAATTAATGCCGGGTCAAATAATACCTGCCATGCATCCCAAGGCCCGGGAGGCGGCCATTATTTTCTTAAGTTCACTTATTTATGAGGATGTCAAGGATTTTGACCAGGTTAAAATTCAAAGGTCAAAATTGGTGGATGTCCTCAATCCTTATATGGAAGGCTTTATCAAGGATATTGAAATCGAACATGTGATTATTTCAACCACCATTGAAAAGGTGGAAGAGTTTATCATTGAGCATACCATGGGACCTTCAAAAGATGGAGAAGAGGGGAGCGGGAAAAAAAGGGATGAAGAAAAATCTTCCTAGGAAAAATAAAAGGCGGGGAGCTAATCCCTTGATTTTGTGACGAGCAAAACCCCTGTTGCAATGGATATCGTGGCAGAACTCTTTTTAAAATAATTGCTGATACCCAGGGAGGAGCCCATGGAAATGGAGGCATTTTCAAGGGGGTATTCAAGCCCTGTAAGGGTCAGCCCCGTCACCTTGTTTGAAATGGGAATCACCGATAATAACTCACCTTTTTTGCCCGTAAGGTTCAGCTGATCCGTTACAAGGTAGATCTCGTTGTTGGCATCCACTATCCTTGATTCAACCCCTAAATCTGCAAGCCTGCGCAGCAAAAGAATATTGGCCAGTGTGTGGTCAAGCCTGCTGCCTGTCACCCCGATCAATGTGATGGTGGTGGCACCTTTTTGAAGAGCAAAATCAATACACAGGTCTGTATCTGTGCTGTCTTTTCGGGGAGGATGGGTGATGATGGGTATCAGTTTTTTTTCAAAAAATTTTCTGGTATCCGGGTGGATGGAATCCATGTCACCGATGATGGCATGGGGGGTGATATCCATTAGTTTCAGATGACCTGCCCCGCCGTCCGCCGCAATGATCAAATCCCCTTTTTGTAAAAGATGTTTTATCCCTGGGCTGAATAACAGGTTTCCGCTTGCAACAATGATACAATTCATAGCTCTTCTTAACATGAAAACAGGGTTGAAAACCAGTATTATCGTTCTTACTATTTAGAAGCTTGGTCTTGACACTTTGGCTTCTAACTTATATTTTCCGTGGGAATGAAACCGATTAAGATAATAAATAAATATATTTTTAAAGAATTGATCCCCCCCTTTGTCATCAGTTTGTTTTTTCTGACCTTTGTGTTTCTGATGACGCGGATTCCGGAAATTACCAAGATGGTGGTCAATTATAATACCGGCATTTCTTCTATCCTGATGATGGTGGTATTTACCCTTCCCCGATTTCTGGAGTTTACCCTTCCCATGTCTGCAATGATTTCGGTGCTGCTGACATTCATGCGCATGTCCGGTGAAAATGAGATAGTTGCTCTCAAGGGGGCCGGGGTTTCCCTGTACAAATTATTGCCGCCGGTGGTGATTTTTTGTGTCATGGCCACTTGTCTGACCATGTGGGTAACTGTCTTCGGGGTTTCCTGGGGTAAATTATCCATAAAAAAGAAAAGTATTGAAATTGCCAGGTCAAGTATTGATGCCGCCCTTCAGGAAAGGCAGTTCAACTCTGAACTGTCGGATATCATGATCTATGTCTCCAGTGTGAATATGAAAACAAAGGAGCTTAAGGATGTGTTTATTGAGGATAGAAGAACCCGTGGAGTAACAAGTATCTCGGTGGCACCTTCGGGTAAGCTTATCCGCAATGATGATGAAATGGTGTACACCATACGGCTTCATAACGGTATGATTAATCAGGTCAACAGCGAAGATAATTCGGTTACCAACATCAAATTCGGGTATTATGATATCAATATCGATCTTGTGGGTATGCAGAAAGGGAAGCGAACAATAAAAAAAGAATTGGATGAACGGAGCCTGGCAGATCTTGTGCAGTTGATACGGGCCGGCATTGATGACAAGGCCCATCGGAGTTCTGCGCTGATGGTGCTCCATGAAAAATTTTCCATCCCCTTTGCCTGCCTGTCTTTGGGGCTCCTGGCATTTCCCTTAGGGGTCCAGTCCATGTCCCTGCGCAAATCTTCTGGGTTCAGCCTGGGGATCTTTTTTTTCCTGTTGTATTATTTTTTACTGGCAGCTGGCTGGTCAGCGGGGGAAACCGGTCACTATCCGCCCTTTCTCGGCATGTGGCTGCCCAATGTTGTCATGGGAGGGGCAGGTGTTTATCTTTTGATTCGGAATGCCAAGGAAAAACCGGTCCGGCTTCCTAAGGTTGTAGTAAGGGCAATTTCAGCCATTCAAAATAGATTTAAGCGGAAATCATAAGATGTCTTGTCTTCATAAATATTGGTTAAAGGAATTTACCAAGTTTTTTTTGATCATCCAGAGTATGATTCTGGTTCTTTTTGTCTTTATTGATTATCTTTCCCGAATGGACCGGTTCCTCAATTCCGACATATCCCTTTTTGCGGCACTCTGGTATGTGTTGCTGAAGGTGCCCTTCATGTTTGTTCAACTAACGCCGGCAAGTATTCTTTTGGCCGTTATTGCCGTGTTCGGGGCCATGAATCGAAACAATGAACTGACTGCTTTGAAATCCAGCGGGATAAGTGTTTATTTCCTTGTGAAGCCCGCACTTGTGGCAGGATTGTTTTTGGCCGGATTGATGTTTTTGCTGGGGGAAACCCTTATCCCCGTCTCCATGGCAAAGGCTAATTATATGCGTTATAATGAGATGCATACAGGGTCTAAGAGAGTATCTCAGGGTCGTAAGGATATCTGGATAAAATCCGAAAAGAAATTTGTCCATATTAATTTTTATGATCCGGTTAAGAAGATTGTTGCCGGCATCACCGCAGCTACTATGGGGGATAAGTTCAGAATTATTTCCAGGACAGATGCTAGAACAGGCCGATATGAAAACGGAAAGTGGATTTTGGAAGATGTTATAGAGCAGATTTATAAACCGGGTGAAGATGATTATAACGTTAATCTGTTCCCTGAAAAAACCATGAAGCTTGCTATCAAGCCGGATGATTTGGGGGCCATGGCCAAAAAATCCAATGAAATGAGTTTTTTTGAACTTAAGGAGTATGTAAAAAAGGTTGAGGAAGAAGGGTATGATCCCACCACCTATAAGGTGGATATGAATGGGAAAATTGCCTTTCCCTTTATTTGCATTATCATGGCCCTGGCCGGGGCAGCTACAGGGATGCGTTCCTTTGTTAAAAATAATATGCCCGTGGCCATCGTCATTGGAGTAGTGATATGTTTTTTGTACTGGACCATGTACGGATTCTGTCTGTCCATGGGGTATGCAGCGGTTTTACCTCCCGTGGTAGCAGCCTGGGTGGCCAACCTGGTTTTTTTGTGTATGGGATCCATATATTTGATCAATTCAGAATAGAGCAGGTGAAATTATCATATTCATTTACCACATCCTGTCGACCCTGATTATTTTTCTGGCTTTGCCTGTTTTTCCCCTTGTGTATCTGGTGTCGGAAAAAAGGCGGGCCAACCTTCTCCAGCGGCTGGGAATCTATACAGGGTTTAAAAGAAAAAAAAACGGGACCTTTAGGATCTGGGTCCATGCCCTGTCCGTAGGGGAGGTACGTTCGGCCCTTCCCTTTGTTCAATCCCTGAAAAAAAGGAAACCCTACGCCCATATCGTTTTTACCGCATCCACAAAAACAGGGTTTGAGACTGCCCAAGAGCTGTTTGGCCGCGGGGAAGATTCTTTGGTGTCAATAGGTTATTTTCCCTTTGATTTTTGGGGATCAATTTTAAGGGTTTCTAAGCTCATTGAGCCGGATCTTGTCTGTCTTATTGAAACCGATTGCTGGCCCGGATTTCTTCATTATATGAAACAGCAAAAGATTCCGGTGGTCCTGATCAATGCAAGGCTTTCCAAGCGCTCCCTTAAAGGATATCTTCGCATGGGGCGGTTTTCTTCCCTGTTTTTTCCCTCCCTGGCCCACATCATGGCCCAGACCCCCCTGGATACCCGGCGGTTTAAAAAAGCCGGTGTCAAGGAAACCTGCCTGTCCACCATGGGAAATATCAAATTTGACCAGGTGCCGGTGGATTTGGATAAACCAGGGATCACAAAATTGAAAACCCGTTTTGGTATCCATAGTCGGGATCAGGTCTGGATTGCCGGCAGCACCCATGGTGGGGAGGAAAAAATTTTACTGACCGCCTTTGCATCGGCAAAAAAAAAGTTGCCGAATCTAAAGCTGATCCTGGCACCCCGGGATCCCAAAAGAAGTAAAAAACTGATGGGGCAGATACCATCCTTCCATCACCCGGTTCTGTTTTCACAGCTAAAGCCGGGCAGGGGAGACCAAGATCTTATATTAATTGACGAAATGGGATTGCTTGCCGCAAGCTATGCCATCTGTGATCTTGCATTCATCGGGGGGTCCCTTCTGCCCCTTGGGGGGCATAATCCCCTTGAGCCTGCCATGTTCGGCAAGCCGGTTCTGTTTGGTCCCCATATGACAGATTTTTTAGAGGTTGCAGATCTGCTGGTGGATGAAAAAGGGGCCCTGAGGGTTGAAACTGCCTTCCAGATACAGGCAGGCCTTGAAGAAATTCTGGAAGACCCTGTTCTGGCAAAGCAGATGGGAAATGCTTGTTACAGGGTTTTTTTTGGAAATGCAGGTGCCGTGGAAAGGACCATCGACAAGATGGAGGATCTTTACTTTGTCTGACCCATGGCTTACCCGATTGGAAAAAAAAATCACCCGTCTTTCGGACCGGGAGGATAGGCCTGGACTCTTTTCCCTCGGGCAATTGCTGGTGATGGCAGCAGGTCTTTATCAATTGGGTACGGATATTCGGCTCAGGTTGTACCGGGCCGGCCTGTTAAAATCCAAACGCCTTCCTTGTTTTGTCATCTCCATTGGTAATATCGTGGCCGGTGGTGCTGGCAAGACCCCCATGGTCATCTATATTGCCGAACTTCTCATGAAAATGGGAAAACACCCCGTGGTCATCAGCCGGGGGTATAAGGGCAGTCTTAAGGCCGGGGCCGGGGTTGTCAGTGACGGCGAAACAATTTTTCTGGACCCCCAGGTTGCCGGTGATGAGCCCTATATGATGGCCAGGAGGAAAACCTTTCCTGTGGTTGTGGGAAAGGATAGGTATCTGGCCGGAAAACTTGCCATTGAGCAGTTGAACCCGGATGTGATTGTTCTGGATGATGCCTTTGCCCATGTGAAGCTGGAAAGGGATTTGAATCTTCTTTTGTTTGACCATGATAGGCCCCTGGGGAATAAACGGATGCTGCCGGCGGGAAGGCTGCGGGAAACACCGGCCATGTCAAAGGAACGTGCCCAGGCCATAATTCTTACCCGCTGTCCGGAAAAAGAATGGGTGGAAGATGGTGCCGGTCAAAAAGAGGGCGTCGGGCAGAAAGGAGTCTTCAGTCAATATGGTGGGATCCCCTTTTTTAAAACCTGTCATATCCCTTATCTGTTGAAACTGCTGCCCCGGGAAAAAAGAGTCGGGCCAGCTCCTCCTTGTCCGGATTCTCTCAAAGATCGTTGGGGACTCCTGTTCTCAGGAATTGCCAATAATAAATCCTTCAGGAAGACAGCAGAGGAGGTTGGGATAAAAGTGGCGGATCACCTTGAATTTAAAGACCATTACAGGTATAAAAGAGCTGATATTTTATTGATACAAAAAAGAGCCGAAAAAATCGGGACTAACTTGATTGTTACCACGGAAAAAGACTGGGTGAAGCTGGGCCGGGATATCCAATGGGATACTGACCTGGCCGTGATCGGTATAAAGATCAGATTTGAAAATGACAAGGCCTTTGAAGGGTTTATAAAATATAGGGTTGGATAAATGAGTGACGAGAAAATTTATAAGTTATTAAAGCTGCTGGTTTACTTGATGGGACGGTTGCCCATACCTGTTGCAACTTTTTTTTCCGATCTATTGGGGCTGTTATGGTTCAAAATTGACAAACGTCACAGACGGGTGACCCTGGACAATATTGAAAAGTCCCTGGGGGAGCTGACCCCATTTCAGGTGACACTATTGGGAAAGCAGGTGTTTAAAAACATTGCCAGCATCATTTTTGAAGTGGCCTGGTCCTACGGGCTTGATAGAAAAACCTTTTTATCCCACTATACCGTAAAGGGCATTGAGCATGTGGAAAAAGCCCAGGCAAAGGGGCGTGGGGTCATGGTTATAGCGGCACATCTGGGCAATTTTGAACTGAATATCCATGCCATTGAAGGGAGCAAAATGAAGGGGTATGGTATTTACCGGAAAATGGATTTTGCTCCCCTTGAGCGGCTGATACTGGATATCCGCCAGCGTTTCGGCTATACAATGGTGCCCATTCGCGGTGCATCTAAAAAGCTGGATACGATTCTAGCGGAAGGGGGCGTGGTCGGGACATTGCTGGATCAGAGCGTTGACTGGTATAAAGGGGCTTTTGTGGACTTTTTCGGGCGGCCTGCCTGCACAAATAACGGCCTTGCCGTCCTTGCCATGAGGACAAAGACTGCGGTGGTGCCCATGTGCTGCATGCGTAAAGACAGAAAATTTTTCATTGAATTTTCACCGGAGATTCCCCTTGAAGAAACCGGGGACCGGATAAAAGATATTGAAAACAATACCCAGAATTATACCACCGCCATTGAATCCATGGTGCGAAAATATCCGGATCAGTATTTCTGGGTGCACAACCGCTGGAAAATAAAAAACCATTGCCCCTATCCCAGACAATAATCAGAATAATAAGACTCTAAAATTGATGACAAAAATTATGCTCAAAGACAGCAGTGATGCCCGTATTCTGATTAGGGCGGCCAATTGGGTGGGGGATGCCATCATGACAACCCCGGTGATCCGTGGGGTGCGCAAAAATTATCCCGGGGCCCGCATCACTGTTCTTGCAAAGCCCTGGGTGATTCCTGTCTATGACAAGAATCCCCATGTGGATGAGGTCATGGTCTATGAAAACTGTGGGCGGCATAAAATGGGAAGGGGTACCCTGCTCCTTGCAGGGGATATCAGGAAACATGGATTTGATCTGGCCATACTTATGCAGAATGCCTTTGAAGCGGCTTTGCTGGCATTTTTGGCCCGGATTCCCGAACGACTTGGATACAATACCGATGCCAGATCCTTGCTGCTCAACCGGTGTGTTAAACTGGACCCTGTTTTGAAAAAGGTCCATCTCATTGACTATTACATTGGTATCCTTAAGGGGGCAGGCCTTGAAGATGACGGCAGAAAACTGGACCTGGTTATAGGTGATGAAGACAAAGCATCTGCAAAAAAAATATTGGCGGAAAACGGACTGGGCGGATCTGGGCCTGTCATGGGCATCAACCCCGGGGCCACGGGCGGGACAGCCAAACGCTGGTTTCCGGACCGGTATGCCAAACTTTGCAAAAAGCTTTCCCGCCAATACCAGACAAAGGTGCTTATCTTTGGCGGCCCTGCCGATCATGAACTTGGGAAAGAAATCATGGACATGGCACAGGACTGCTGTATCAATATTGCCGGGAAGACAAGTCTTTCCCAGGCCTTTGGTCTGATTGGAAGTTGTGATTTGTTTGTGACCAATGATTCAGGGCTTATGCATGCAGCAGCAGCCCTGAACGTGAACCAGGTGGCAGTAATCGGTTCCACCGATTATATTGCCACAGCTCCCTCAAATAAGAACAGCATCATTGTCAGGGAGCCCACATCCTGTGCACCCTGCCTCAAGGATGAATGCCCCATAGACCACCGGTGCATGACCCGTATTTCTGTGGATGCGGTCATGGATGTTTGCCGGTCTGTTCTGGGCTGATTGGTCTGATCTGATTTGGGGAAGGGGAGAATAAAAATGTCAGGAGGTAATTATTCTGTTTGAATCTGTGAAAAATATTTTGATTATAAAACCCAGTGCCCTTGGGGATATTGTTCATTCGCTACCGTTTTTGAATGCCCTTAAAAAAAGATTTCCCCATGCCAGGATTGATTGGGTGGTGGCCCAGGGCCTCCATACATTTTTGGAGGGCCATCCCATGATAAATAAGTTGTGGGTGATCAAAAAAGACCAATGGAAAAAATTGGGGAACCTGAAACATACCATTGGGGAAATAAATGACCTCCGCCGGGGTCTTGGTGCGTCATCATATGATGTGTCCATTGATTTGTCCGGCCTTTTCAGATCCGGGGTGATCAGCTATTTTTCAAAGGCGAAAATCAGAATAGGTTTTAAGGAGTCCGACGAAGGCAGCCCGTTTTTTTATACCCATAAAATCCATGGGAGCATGAACATCCATGCCATTGACCGGTATTTGAAAATTGCCCAGTTCATGGGCTGCCCCCTTGATGAGATTTCTTATCCCTTTGCCCCCTATGATCCCTTTCCCCAAATCTGTCGCAGCCTGCCCCAATCCTATGTGGTGATGAGCCCCTCAGCCGGGAAACCGGCCAATCGGTGGCATGCCCATAAATTTGGCAAGTTGGCATCAGCGCTTCCTCTGCCCGTTGTGGTGATCAGTTCAGCAGCTGAGGCTTTAATTGCCGATGAAGTGGTGAGGCATTCTAAGGGAAATGCGGTTTCCATTGCCGGGAAAACAGGACTAAAGGAGTTGCTGGCCGTGATCAAGGGCGCAAGTTATTTTATCTGCAACGATACAGGTCCCATGCACATGGCAGCAGCCCTTAATATACCGGTATTTGCCATTTTCGGGCCGGCAAACCCTGTCCGTACAGGTCCCCA
>PIVS01001204.1 GCA_003353855.1 Desulfobacteraceae bacterium | reverse complement strand
CCTGGGTCGTTTGGGGGCCCGGGAGTTATTGTATGGTTCTGTTGACAGAGTGGTTACGCCATCAGAGGTTTCCAGGTGGGTTCGCAGGATTATGAAACAAAAATGGAAAACTCAAGATCCTGTTCAACCTCTTGTGGCAGAAATTGCAAGGAAAACCGGAGACAGGACAAGGGATGTGGACTCTGACACCATTGCTGAGATTACCCAGTGGCTGGAAAAAACCGGGGCAGATGCTGCATTGATAAAAAGGATGGTTGAAAAAACCAAAATGGCATTAAAGGAAAAAAACGCTCAGTTCGGAGAAAGGCTTCCGGCAGGTCTTGTTTTGAAATAACAAATTTATTTCAATTTAGTTAAGAAACTGTTTGACAAAAACCAAACCTTCATGTAGTATTATCGAGTTCTGTCGGGGAGAGACAAAATAATTCTTCGGTGGAATTTTTGATCTTTGAAAATTGGTCAGTGAGAAAACAATGAGCGGGTCGTAAAGACCTAAAAAAAGTTTTAGAAAAGGATTATAACTGGAGAGTTTGATCCTGGCTCAGAATGAACGCTGGCG
>PIVS01000167.1 GCA_003353855.1 Desulfobacteraceae bacterium | reverse complement strand
CATTCTTAAATTATCACAGTCCCGCTGTGCACAAAGCCATAGATTCTTTCAAATTGTTTCGGAATAGATAATATTAGGCCCATGAAAGGATTTTCAAGCAGGCTTGCCGAAAGGACACGTTGTTTCAAGATGCTTTTATAGAGTTCATCATAAGTAACTCCGGCATTCAGCGTTTTTGCAAGCCATGTAAAAGAGCCTTCGAAGATATCGATTCCATTGCTGTCCAGCAGACCCGTGTCCTGCCCATTGCCGGTTAGAATTTCTTCCATCCGCTTACAGGCTTTCTCTTTATTGGATAGAAAATCGGCTATAAATGCTATGATCTGGGCCACATCGGTAGCAACAATCTGCTCATCTTTTCCAAGCTTTCCACCAGTTACCGTGCTGCCCACAAAAACCCATAGTGGCTTTTCAATGTTAAAGGGATTCAGTGCCTGACTCTTATCCTCATAAATACCGAGTTGTTGATAAAATTTGAGGAGACAGGCAGTTAAGTAGACGGCCTTGGTCTCGCCAAAAGATTTCGGCAAGTTGAGAATCTGATAGTCCTTGCCAAAACCATCCTCATAGAACCATCGGTAGGAATAATCAAAAACGACCGTTTTGGCATAATCGTCTTCATGGCCCGTTCCTGAGACTGCTTGATCAAAGGTTGCTGAGTACTCAAAGGTAAAGCCCTTTTCACACAACATTGCACGGTTTTTGAACCATGCATTCTCATCAGCCTTTGCATTCTTTCCGGAGAGCCCGCGATGTCCTTCGTCTACAAGCAGCAGATTCTGGTCACCAAGACTGCGGGTTGCAATGGTGTTCGGTCCTTCCTTGTCACCCAGCTTGGTAATCTCAAGCACATCAACTCTGGCAAGCCCCTGCGCCTGTGAGAAAAGGTTGTGCCCTTCTTTGGAGAAGTTTGAAGCTCCAATACTACTTTCAGAAAATTCGGCAATATGCTGTTCACTCAAGCGCTCGTTTGGAGAAATCAGGATAACCCGGGAAAGGTCCTTTTCTTTGCCGTATTTTTTCGAATAATGACTATACTGCAGATAGTTAACGTGCATCAGTAGTGTTTTGCCCGAACCAGTAGCATTTTGTAAAGACAACTTATTCAGTTCGTCCTTGTTGAAATAGTCTATATCGGCATACTCTGACCAGCGAGTGTTAAACCGATCAACATATTCATTCAGAGTAGCAAGCAAGGCATCCCGGTCACTGAAGTAGCGATCGAGGTAGACTTCAACGAACAGAAGCGAGAGCCACTGATAATATTTCCAGACAATGGGCCGGTGGCGTTTGGCATTAATTGCTTGTGTGTGGTGGACAATATTTTCTTCATACACGAGCAGCTGTTCTTTGCTCAGCGCCGTCGTGTCATCCCAGAATAGATTGCTGCTCGTCAGCGCATGGTAAAAGTTGTGCAAATTATCTTTGTCCAGCCCTTCCAAACGTAGATCTTTAAGTGGTTCCGTCAAGTTATGAAATGGCCGTTTTTTTGTTCCTTCCCGGAGTGGGTCAATGCCGAATAAGCTCATCAACCACTGATTCAGGAGAAGCTTGTCCCTGAATTTATGCTGCTTTGGCCCTTTGGTTTTGCGCTTAGCCATTATACTTCCCCTCCAACTTCCCACATTTTCTTATGGAATTCTTCTTCAATGAGGCGCACTTTCCAGTTTTCATCATCCTTTTTCAGGTTGGGCAGGTTGTTGGAGCCGTTGATATAAATGGTGTCGTATTCAAAGTCACGGGTCGAAATGCGGTACTTTTGGAACCATTCATCGAGCATCAAGTTGTCTTCTTCCAGATTGCCGGTGAGCTTGCGCCAGACGATCAGGACCTTTTCTTTTTGCCCGTTGTTGGGATTCATGGGGTCAGCAGGTACCCATCCGTCCAGTTTTCGGAACCACCATGCTCCTTCATCGGCAAGCTGGATCTTTCCATCAACCTCCAGTTTGGTGTGCTGGTCTTCCGGCAGTTCTGGGTCGGGTTTGCGAGTGAATATTGCAGTAAAGGTCTGCGGTGCTGCATAGTGTGAAAGCCTAAGGCTGATAAGGTAATTGAAGGTTTCAATTAGATCGATATTTTTCGTTACCTGCTCATCGCTGCCCGGTTTTTTGACTTTAAGGGTATAGGCTGTTGGATCAGCAACCTTGTCGATATTCAAGAGTGACTGACTGCCGCGCGTCTCCACATCCAGCAAGTAGCGAAGCATATAATCTTCACGCAAAGACGCGTTATTCTGCATAACCTGAGAACGATTTTCCGCCTTGTCACGAATAGTTGAATCCGCCGATTGGTTGTCAAAAACAATATTGTTCAAGGTGTCTTCATAGGATTCAAGGCGGAGATATTTGAAACAGTTGGAAATACCGGTGTCCCGGGTTGTGGGCTTGCCGTTTTTCCAGTCGGATGAATAGATAACCTTGGTAATGCGGGGCTTGGTTACGGTGTCGAAGTAGTCACCCATTTCAGCAAGAATGTATTTACGTTTTCCATTATCTCCACGATTATGATTAATGACGGCATGTCCTGTAGTCCCAGATCCGGCGAAATAATCGAGCACAATACTATCGTTATCCGTTGCAATGTGAACGATTCGCTTCATCAAGCGTGATGGTTTAGGCGTATCAAAGCCGGTTTCTTTCTTAAGAATTGAATATAGTTCCTTCTTAGATTCGTCAGTATGGCCAACCTCTTCATGAGGCCACCATGTCCATGGTGTTATCCCTTCTACTTCGGTAAGGTATCGAATTAAGTTTGGTTGTGAATTATTATCTTGTCCAAAATAAATTCTTCCCTCCTCTATGTATTTTTCGAATGTAGCCTTCGCGAGTCCCCAACACCGACCAGCTGGAGGTGTGTGCACTTTACCACCTGGTGCTTTAATTTCATAAAATTGATCTTTTGTTGCATGCCCAGCTTGTGCTGTTAATGGTATTGTTCTCCATCTACCGTTTGGGTCATTATTCGGATTTGTATAAACCTTTGCTTGTTTCTCTGTTAGTTCAACTTTTTTTCGTGATTCTTTAAACGCTTGTGGGAAAGGGGAGTACGTAAAAATGTAGTCATGAACATCTCCTATGGCTTCACGATTTTCTCTTGAATAACGCTTTTGCCAAATATTTGCCGCAATAAATTTATCACGTCCAAAAATATTATCACATAGAACCTTTAGGTTATGGGCTTCGTTATCATCAATGTTAATCCACAAAGAAGACCAATCTTTTGTGAAGAAATTGTCAAGACATGTAAGTCTTGATTCCATGCAGGTCAGCCAGGTTGAATCTGAATATCCATCTTTATATATAAAGCCATCTTCCCCAGTATTATATGGAGGATCAATATAAACACATTTTACCTGTTCACGATACCGTTCCTGCAACAAATTCAGTGCTTGAAAATTTTCGGAGTGAACTAGTAACCCATCACACTGCTCATCAAAATCCTCTATGGATTCAAGTAGCTTTGCCTTGAATTTATCTGTAAAAAAGGCGGTATCCAGAACCAGTTTGTCATTAGTTTTCAGGAACTCTTGCGTCAAAGGAACGGAATAATCCGGCGCTCCCATCCCCGGTAATCCTCCGCTTACACCCTTAATCTCGTCGATAGCAAAAAGCCTTACCCATTCCTCTCGTTGAGCATCGTTAGCTGTAATTTCGGAATATAACTCTTCAGGAACTCTATCCAGAGTAATACAGCAATTTGTCTCGGTGACAAACTTCTTTTTCAGCCACAGTTTTTTCTGAAAATCTTCCAGCTGCGCCAAAAATTCAATCAGCTTGATCGCAATTTTACGGATAACCTTAAGTTTTGCCAGATAGCTCTCTACAGCAGGGGCCTCGGCATTCTCGATATCATCCAGATGCATCACTTCGTTTTTAATATAGAAGTCCAGTTCACGCTTCAGGAATCCGCTCAGGTCTTTATGAATGAAATAGTCGCTAGTGTTGCGGGCGGTGTATTGATTTATGTATTTGGCCAGCAGCGGACGATTGGGGATTTTGTTGGTCGGTGCATGCAGCCCTAATGCACTCATATACATTTTGGCTTTTTCAATTTTTACGGTCGCTTCAATCACCTTGTCGGCAATGCCCATATTTGGCATATCGCCTTTGTTCAAGCTTTTTCCGTAATGATCCTTGAGCGCCTTTTCCGTATCAGAATCAACAGCATTCTTTCCGCCGGGCAGCACTTTATATTCAAAGTTGATCACCAACTCATCGGCATCATTAAGCTCTACGGGACACTCCTCATGCAGGACGAAAAAGCGTTTCTTATCCTCGGCGGCTTTTACGTTCCCATGCTCACCTTCACTGGCATCTACGATCCGGAAGTGAATCTTCAACTGCTTATCTGTGACTCCATTCAGAATTTTTTCTTCATTCGGCATCTTACGAATTTCGGCAGCTTGTGTAATGTCAAAGCTATAGTTAGAAAAGTATTCAGCCGTTTTGATGTAGTATTGATCCGCGTTGGCCCAGTGGAGTTTGACTTCCTCTCCATTGTAAGGAATAGCAAATGGTGCGGCTTTTCCTGCATTTTCTCTGGCATAGTAACGGCGGGAAATAAAATCACCTTCATCATAATACCGCTCAAAGAACCGATATAAATGATCATAGACATTGGATTCTGCCGTTGCATTATCATTCAATGTATTTATACGGGAAATTTCGTTTAAATACTTTTTTACTGCTGGAGTATTCTTAAATGCCTCTGTTAGTTCTCCGCTTTCATCAAACACTATTTCTCCCAATGTTCCAATCAGTTCTTTTTTTGCATCTTCCTTTAGCGAAAAAGCAGATAGTTCTTCTTGTTTCCCGAATGCATCTTCAATGATCTGAAGAAGATCTTTATCAATGAAGGATTTCACCTGCTGGGCCTTAGCCTGCATAATCCGGTAAAATCCAAAATCAAGATCAGGCTGATCCAGCTGGAATAGTTCGGTAAGCTTCTTGAGAAGCTTTTTTCTGAGTTTTATTGTAGTCGGCATCTGGTTTGCTCCTGATTGTTTATTTAACAATCCAGTGGATTGTAAAAAGTGTCTCTGTTTCTGTCCTTTGCGCCATTCGCTTTGTCAGTTGCCCGACCAGCGTATCCCGTTTATCTGCAATTTCATCTTCAACATCGAAAATTTTTTGCTGTTGTCTGCGCCTCAATTTCTCAAGTTTTTTCAACTCAGTCTGTAATTCAGCCTGCTCCTGAATGGTTGGAGCAAGGCGAACTTTGCGGCGTATATCTGCAATCTTACGCTTGGTGTCATCCATCTCTTTTGCAGCCGCTTTTTCCATGTCCTCCGCCCATTTGTCCAGTTGAATACACGCCTCGGACAAATGCTTATTATTATCTTCAAGGTTCTTGGTAATAGTGGCTTTAATGTGTCTTTCACTATCGGCAGAAAGCCTTGTCTTTACCGTTTGGGGTATCGGTATTTCTTCCTTTTCATGGCCCATACAGTTAAAAAGTTTCTCAACGGTTTCATGATCGAGATTGTTTTTAAAATCGTCTATCGCAGAGAACAAAAGGTATTCTTCCGATTCAAAGGAGGATATCTTTAATTTAGTCAATGTAAGCCAGCCGGATTTCCCTTTCAGCTTCTCAATAACTGCGATCTTTGTCGGATTATTGGCGATATCAAATACCACTTTGGAAACCGGACAGGATAAATTTTGACCGGCGTCAATGACCTGTTCTCCCAATGGATGACTGAGGCGATATAGAAATTTGTTGTTCTGTACATCCTTGTTTTTGGTCACAAGGTGGTATTTACCAAGTCTGGACCCGTTGCCGAACGATTGATGCAGGTCAAAAGTAAGTGTGTCGTCACAAAACATTGCATGCTTGGACAATACATATTTGGTAACAATCCAAAATTGTTTTCCAATTCTGTCCAGCTTTTCCTGAGTTCCGATCAAGCTCCCTTTTAACCGATCATGAACATCTTCATCAAAATGCTCCAAAAGAACTTTCCGAGTATCTTTGAGTCGCATTTGAATGGATTCATCGAGCTCTTTTTGAAGAACTTCAAAGGCTGTCTGAATTTCTTTTTCTGTACGGCATTCCTGATAAATATCAATCACTCTGCGTTCAAAATCCACACCCGATTCAATTGAGCCAAGGACATCATCAGAAGCACCAAAAACCCCACTGAAGAGATTAAATTTATGCTCAAGCAACTCATGGACACGTCGATCGGCTTCATTTTTTTCATTAAGAAAATTTATGACAACAACATCATGTTTCTGGCCATAACGATGGCAGCGACCAATCCGTTGCTCAATACGCTGAGGATTCCATGGAAGATCAAAGTTGATCACCATAGAACAGAACTGCATGTTAAGCCCTTCCGCACCAGCCTCTGTCGCAATTAGAATATGTGCTTTGCTTTTAAAATGATCAAGAATCGATGCACGTATATCAATTTGGCGAGAGCCAGAAACTCTACCTGTCGATTTGTTGGAATCTATCCAGTCTGCGTATATTCTACCGGTTGTGTCATCTTTATTTGTGCCATTGAAGGTTACAACATCTCCCGCATATCCATTGTTTTCCAGATGGTTCAATAACCAATCCTGTGTTCGTCTGGATTCAGTAAAGATAACCGCCTTGCGATCTGCTCCCATCTCCTTCATTTTTTGAAAGCCAACATCTAAGGCAGTCAAAAGGGCTTTTGATTTGGTGTCGACGCCGATACTTCTCGTCCAAGTGATGTACTGATCTATTTCCTTTATTTCAGCAGCAAGAAGGTCAACATCAACTCGCACTTCTTTTTCTTCAACTGGAGTCTGTTCACTTTTTGCAACCAGATTGTCTTCTTCATCTTCCAGCATTTCATCCAACAGATCTTCGTCCATATCTGCCTGCTTAATGAAGATGTTAGAAATGGAAAGACCTTTTTTAGTTTTACTTAAGAGTTCTTGCAGTCTTCTTTTGATTATTTCGAGTGTTCCACATAATGCAGTGGGAGAGGATGCCAGTACTTTGCGGATTAAAAGGATGAGAAGGTGTTTTTGTCTTGCTGGAAACGCGTATGTATCATCCCTCATCAAATATTTTGATATTGCCTCGTATAGCTTATGTTCCTGTTCAGTAGGTTTAAACGGCCTTGTAATAAGCCTTCGCTCAGTATACGGAACATACTCTATTACCTGACTTCTCAATGTACGCCAACAGAATCCCTGCAGACGATCGCGTAAGCCGGATACATCTCCGCCATAATTGATGTATTGAGTTCTAAAAGAAGCAAGATCCCCGAAAATATTCTCATCGATAAGCGTGGAGAGTCCATAAAGCTCAAGTAGTGAGTTTTGAAGCGGCGTGGCCGTTAGTAGTAGCTTCTTTCGATCTAATGTTGCCTGCCGAACAGCTTGGCCAATACGATTACTTTCTCTATAGGCGTTTCTTAACTTATGAGCCTCATCTATAACCACAAAATGCCATGGAATGGCCCGGATATCCATCGATTTGCTTGCAACGAAGTGCATAGAACAAATCACAATTTTTTGAGTGTCAAATGGTGTAGGGTTGCCTGACTTCAGAACGTCTTTGTATGTTTTGGCATCCAGAATATGGGTGGGCAGATTGAATTTTTCTTCCAACTCAACAGCCCACTGTTTTCGGAGTGATGCGGGGCAAATAACTAATATTTTTCGTCTGTTCTCTGCCCAGCTTTGACACATAACCAACCCGGCTTCGATGGTTTTTCCAAGGCCCACTTCATCAGCCAAAAGAACTCCCTTTGACAAAGGGGATCGTAAAGCAAACAGAGCAGCCTCAATCTGATGCGGATTCAAATCGACGCAAGCATCAAATAATGCACGTCCTAAGCGGTCAACACCTTTGCCTCCGGAGCGTGTCAGTTCATGGGCAAAATATTTTGAATGAAACTTTGTCATATCAATTCACTCGTTTGTTTTCTGCAACACCGCCAATCCGTACCCAAATCATCCACCTCATTTTTTTTGAATTTCCAAAGACGGCCGATTTTATGGGCAGGCATGCTTTTTTGCCATATCCGTTTATAAACGGCATCTCGTTTGATTCCGAGATAGCCTCCAATTAATCTACGGATAACCATCTATCATCCCATTTTGACTCCATCCTTCTTTGAGGGCCGTACTAACTGCTCGTCAAATTGTTGAACCGAACGGTATCTCAGAAGGCACAATCCGGCTACATTAGGATAAACAGCGCTAAAGATATATAGGTGAAATGAAGAAATCAAGCTTTCTTTACGGATTTATCGAGTTGCTTACTGTTCCAGTACCGACTGAAAAGGCGTAAACGGCCCCGGAGACCCAGGAGACTATGGTCTTGATTTTTTTCAGCATCAAAAAAGATTCGTGCGTTCTGACTCGGAGGTGGGGCATTGTAAAAACCGATATTGGGGTACTTCGGAATCCCTGATTACATTAATATTTTTCACTGCAGAATATGTCAAAAATGAAATCCTACTAATCCCAAATTTAAGGGAGTGAACTATCATTAAATAGTCCTGGGTTTTTTAAACTATAATCAAAGACATCTTGCAGTTGTTGAAAACACCTATTATGTAAATATTTTATTTTGACATGGTAAAAGGCTCCTTCCGATAAAGCCCTCCGGGAAGAACACCGGAGGCATCAATCAGCAGCAAGAAGTTAAAAGTATCCATATTAAAGACAAATGTTTCTATGATAGGTTTATTTTTGGCAAGGTCCCAATTGGCAGTGAAAATGGAATTTTCTGGTATGATTGGAAATTGGGGGTCTATCCTTCCATCGGGCTTAGACTGAGGGGTTTGCCCTTGGGATTACATAATAGCTACAAATGCCCATGGGGATGATTAAAACGGAAGGACCAAAACCGATGGGGTGTCACACTATATACACACCAAGCAAAAAGGCTCTTAACGAATATCGCTAAGAGCCCTTTAAAATGTGGTACGCCTGGCAGGATTCGAACCTGCGACCTACGGATTAGAAGTCCGTTGCTCTATCCAGCTGAGCTACAGGCGCAAACAAAATGGGTTTTTACCAAAGATAATCTTATTTGTCCATCTAAAAATGAATTAGTTTTAATTTTATGTAAAATATATTGCTTTTATAGAGATCATGATAATGGTATACTTGATTTTTATCCACAAGCGAAGGTTCACTGAATGAAAAAAAAAATAGAGAAGACTGACTCCAAAGTTCCAAAAAGACTGACAAAAAAAGATTTCCATGTTCCAGTAAAAAAAATAAAAACCACCAGCTCCAAAGCCATTGTCAAATCAGATCCCATACAGAGCTATCTGAATGAAATCAACAGGTACAAGTTGTTGAACCGGGATCAGGAAATTGAACTGGGCAAACGGATACAGGAAGAGGAAGACCAGGAAGCGGCTTATATCATGACCACATCCAATCTCAGGCTTGTGGTAAAGATTGCCCTGGAATTCCAGCGGATCTGGATGCAAAATCTTTTGGACCTGATCCAGGAAGGGAATATCGGACTTGTCCAGGC
>PIVS01000705.1 GCA_003353855.1 Desulfobacteraceae bacterium | reverse complement strand
CATAATAGAACACGCCTGCCACGGCAAGGCCCACCAGAATACCCATGCCGGACAGGTGTTTGATCCGGGTCATCTCTTTTTTTCCCCAGTACTGGGCTGTGAAAATGGATACCCCGGAGTGGATGCCGTACTGAATAACAATAAACATAAAGACAAATTGGTTGGCAATGCCCACTGCTGCTATGGCGGTTTCATTGAGCTGGCCTACCATGAGGATGTCAATGACACTCATGGAGCAGGTCAGAAGATTCTGCAATGAAATGGGTATCGCCAGGGTGAGCAGCAATCCTAAAAAACTTTTCTGTGATGAACTTAACTTCGGCATGGTATTCTCTCCAAAATAAAAAAAAGCCCGCTTCTTTACGAAGCGGGCTTTTGGTAATCTTTATTTAAAACTGATCGGTTACAAAAAGGCGCTCCTGTGGCCATACACATCTCTTCTGCCATGTCGTGCCTGGAGACGCTCAACGGGTGATGTATGGGATGCCGTGCTTTTTGCCATTGCTCTTTGTCCTGAATCAGTTAAATATTTAAAATTCAAGGAATCATATATCAGCCATAGTTTTCAGGGTCAAGATAATTGATTTTTATTCTCTGTCATAGAGCCAGGCCTCGTACTCATCGTGGGAGACCTTCCCGTCATTGTCGTCGTCCATACTGTCGAATTTGGCCCTGTCCTCTTCGAAAAAGGGGATGAATTCTTCAAAACTCATCCAGCCGTCACTGTCCGTGTCGATTCGTCTGAAGCAGATATGGTCTTTTTCAGGGGAATCTGATGCCGCTACCGCTGTTACCGTCACTGGTGTCAGCAGTAATGAGACAAGCAGAAGTATAGATAAAATAAACGGTTTCATTCATGTCCTCTATAATTATGGATTTGATTGAAAGGCTATAGCAAACTGGATCAGATATTTCTACATAAACAAAGATCTTTTGTACAAAAAACAGATGAAATCTGGTATAGTTTAGCGTTTTTTTACGGAACTACAGCGAATCTTAAATACGATTGGATTATATTTTAGAGAATCGCTGCATCTAATCAAGTCAGTCACAAGAATAAACGAACCAATACTATTTTGAAAAGGAGGAACTCATTATGGGAACCATGGAAAATTTAGCAGCAGCATTTGCCGGTGAAAGCCAGGCCAACCGTAAATATCTGGCCTTTGCCGCCAAAGCGGACAAAGACGGATTTCCCCAGGTCGCCAAATTGTTCAGGGCCGCCGCAGAGGCGGAGACCATTCATGCCCACGCCCACCTGAGAGCAATGGGAGGGATCAACACCACCCTGGAAAACCTTGAGGCTGCCATTGAGGGTGAAGCACATGAATTCAAGGAGATGTACCCCGGGTTTGTGGCTGAGGCTGAAAAAGAGGGCAACAAAAAAGCAATGGCTTCCTTTAAAAATGCCCTGCCCGTGGAAGAGACCCATCACGATCTGTATACCAAGGCATTGGGGGCAGTAAAAGGTGGCGGTGATCTGCCCGAAGCCAGCATCCATATCTGTCCGGTCTGCGGTCATACCGTTGATGCCGGTGTGCCGGATAAGTGCCCGGTGTGTAATGTCCCCGGTAAGAAATTTGTCGAGATTTCCTAAGCGATCAAGATACAAAGTAAAGGTCGGGGACGGGTTGTCCCCGGCCTTTCTGCGTATTGTGCACCACCCAACGGCATAGCAGGCCGACCGGGCGCAAGGCCTTAACTCAGATTATTAATGCAATCATCTGGGCTGTGATGGTGGTGCCGATATCGGCTCCCAGTATAACCCCCATGGACTGGACCAGGTTTAAAAGACCTGCCTGGACAAAGCTGACCAGCATCACTGTTGTGGCGCTGGATGACTGAATCACCATGGTGACAAAGGCGCCTACAACAAGAGCAATGGTTCTGTTTTTGGTCAGAGAGGCAAGGATGGAACGCATTTTATCGCCTGCGGTACTTTTCATGCCACTACTCATTTTTTCCATGCCATACAGGAAAAAAGCAAGGCCTCCGGCAAGGCCTCCGGCAAGGCCTATGAAAATATCTATCCAGTAAAAATTGGCCGCCCCACCACTGGCACCGGCATTGGCAATGGCCGTTGGATAAGCCATAGCAATGATAACCAGATCATCGTTTTTATAAAAAGGTTTTGTGGTCCTGAAAGATTGTGAACCATTTTGTGTGTGATATGCCCCCTGTTGACCAGATTCATTTCCAATGGCTTACTCTTTTTGATTCAATTTTATTTTTATTGAAATTTAAAAGTAAAGTCAATGGATGATTCTTTTGCAAAGAAGGCTGCCGCTTTTTTTAAGATTTCCCGT
>PIVS01000166.1 GCA_003353855.1 Desulfobacteraceae bacterium | reverse complement strand
ATAGGATACATGGTGGGGGGGGCCTGGCTTGGCAATGAATTGGGAATGACCGGTGCCATCCTCCACATTGCAAACGATGCCTTGATGACCTTTGCCCTGTTCCTGGCGGTTGGCAATATTGTTTATAAGATCAAGGATGTTGATTTGCCCAATTTGCAGGGACTGTTCGGAAAAATGCCATGGACCATGGCCGGTTTTGTCCTGGCCGGGTTCAGCATTATCGGGGTTCCGCCCACCTGCGGATTTTTCTCCAAATGGTACTTAATCCTGGGGGCCTTTGAAGCCGGTGCATACCATTTTGCCATAGCCCTTCTCATCTCCAGTCTCATTTGTGCGGTATTGTTCTTTAAAGTCTTTGAAATTTGTTTTTTCGAGCCCATGGCTGAGGTTGACGGACACGGCGACAGCCACGGGCATGGCGACCAGGCAATTTTCATGAATGAGGCACCAACGGCTTCCCTGATAACTTTGGGGATTGTCAGTCTGGCCCTGATTTTGGCGGGTGTTTATTCGGGCACCATTGTCAATACCATCATCCTTCCGTTCTTAAGATGAGCAAAAACCAACTATTATAAAGGCAAAGCAATAAATGGATATCATTACATCAATTAAACCGCTTCTGGCAGTTCTGGTTCCCCTTCTGGTTATTCCGGTACTGGTTTCTTCTTCAGCCAAGCCTAATGTTCGGGAAACCTGGACATTCATTGCCGGTACCCTAATGTTTCTTATAGTGGCTTCCATGCTGCCTGCTGTTCTTGCTGAAAAGCAAATAACTCTGACCCTGTTCAAGCTGGCACCGGGTGCGGATATTGCTTTTAGGGTTGATGCCCTGGGGATGTTATTCGGACTTGTGGCATCCTCATTATATATCATCACTGCCATGTATTCCATCGGGTATATGAGGGGGCTGAACGAACACGGGCAGACAAGGTTTGTTTCCTATTTTGCCCTGGCGATTTCTGCAACCATCGGTGCTGCTTTTTCCTCCAACCTGATTACCCTTTACCTGTTTTATGAGGTTTTGTCCCTTGCCACCTATCCTCTGGTCACCCACCACCAGGACGCTAAATCACGGATTTCCGGGCGAAAATATCTGACTTTTATACTGGGCACCTCCATAGGGCTGGTGCTGCCGGCCATGATCTGGTGTTACCATGTTACCGGTACCCTGGAATTTTCAGGTGCCGGGATTTTTACCGGTCAATTGTCCAAACCCTCGGCCACGGTGCTGCTGCTCATGTTTGTATTCGGATTTGCAAAGGCAGGGATCATGCCCTTCCATTCCTGGCTTCCCGCTGCCATGGTTGCGCCCACTCCGGTCTCGGCGCTTCTCCATGCCGTGGCGGTTGTCAAGGTTGGGGTTTTCTCCATTGTCCGGGTGATAACCGGAATTTTCGGCATTGAATTTTTGGCATCCTTTGACCTTGGGGTTCTTGTGGCTGGTATTGCATCCATTACCATTATTATCAGTTCTTGTATTGCCCTGACCCAGGATGAATTTAAAAGACGGCTGGCCTATTCAACCATAGGTCAGCTTTCCTATATTATTTTGGGGGCTTCTCTCCTGTCTCCCAAGGGGGTTACCGGCGGTATTCTCCACATTTCCATGCATGCCTTTGGAAAAATTACCCTGTTTTTTTGTGCCGGTGCTATTTTTGTAGCCACCGGGAAAAAGTATCTGAGTCAGATGGTGGGAATAGGCAGAAGAATGCCCGTGACCATGACCGCATTTTTCATAGGTTCCCTTTCCATTATCGGATTGCCGCCCACGGGCGGGTTTATCAGTAAATGGTATTTGGTATTGGGCACATTGGAAGGAGATCAGATGGTGATGCTCTTTGTCCTTTTGTCCAGTTCCCTTTTGAATGCCGCATATTTTTTACCTGTTTTTTACAAGGCGTTTTTCTGCACGGACGAAGAAGCCATGTTTGAGAAAAAAGTAGTGGAAGCACCCTTGATGTGTGTGATCCCCCTGGTGATAACAGCGCTTATCTCAGTGGGTCTCTTTTTTGTGCCCCAGCCGTTTTTAAACCTGGCAGCCCTGGCTGTCAAAGGATTTATCGGAGGTTAACCCCATATGAAAAAAAATGATGAAACAGAACTTATGGAATTAAAGCATGAGGCAGTGCCCGGTTTCAAACCGGTCTTTATAGTGGTGTTTATAGCAAGCCTTCTATACATGGCATATATTTTATCTCAACCTTGTTTTTAAGTTAAACTTAGCAATAGGCCTTATTACCCATGGAAAAAAAACATATGTTTGACAATCCGGAGAATATAAAAAGATTATTAAGAGTCTTTTTTGGTTCCGTGGTTGCCCTTTTAATTCTGGACGTTGTCTATATTATTTTATCAAAACAGCATATTATCCACCGGCATGTGGAGTATAAATGGGAAGAATACTGGGGCTTTTACTCCATCTACGGGTTTGTGGCCTGTGTGATCCTGGTTCTGGTTTCCAAATATGTTCTAAGACCTTTGGTGAAAAGAAAGGAGGATTATTATGACAAGTAATATTCTTCCGGCATTGATTTTTATACTAGGGGGCTTTTTAATCCCTTTTTTCAAAGGCCGTGCAAAATCGGTATACATGCTGCTCATCCCGGTGGTGGGATTTGTTAATCTGATCAACCTGCCCATGGGCGAATACCATCTCATGGCATTTGGTGACTTTAACCTGGTGCTGCTCAACATCGACCGGCTCAATCTGGTCTTTGGGTATATTTTTCATATTATCGCCTTTATAACTGTAATCTATATTTTAAATTTTAAAAATAATATAGAATATGTGGCGGGTTTTTTCTATTCCGGTGCAGCCCTTGGGGCTGTCTTTGCCGGTGATCTGTTTACCTTCTTTATCTTCTGGGAAATGCTCACCGTGGGATCGGTTATGCTTATCTGGGCCAGGAAAACAAAATCCGCCCAGGCAGCAGGTATGCGGTATTTACTTGTCCATGCCTTTGGCGGGCTGGTACTCCTGGCCGGAATTGTTTTTCACTTTACAGAGACAGGTTCCCTTGAAATGTCCTTGATGACGCTTACCACCTGGTCCTCCTACCTGATGTTCTTTGGCATCGGTATCAACTGTGCCTGGCCCCTGCTCCACCCCTGGCTGACAGATGCCTATCCTGAAGCCACCATAGGCGGGACAGTTTTCTTAAGTGCATTTACCACAAAGACTGCTGTATATGCCCTGGCAAGACTTTATCCAGGGACGGAACTGCTCATCTGGATAGGGGTTGGCATGGCTGCCTTTCCCATATTTTATGCGGTTATTGAAAACGATCTTCGCCGTGTATTGGCCTATAGTCTCATCAATCAGGTGGGGTTTATGGTGGTGGGAATCGGAATCGGAACCGAACTTGCCATCAACGGAGCCTGTGCCCATGCCTTTAATGATGTGCTCTTCAAGGGCCTTTTGTTCATGTCCATGGGGGCGGTTATGTATCGAACCGGCAAAATCAATGCAACGGATTTGGGAGGCCTATACAAGAGTATGCCCTGGACCTGTTTGTTTTGTTGTGTGGGGGCTGCCTCCATCTCGGCTTTTCCCCTGTTTTCCGGGTTTGTTTCCAAATCAATGGTCATGTCAGCTGCTGCCTCGGGATCACATATTGCCGGGCAGGGGAGTTTGGTCTTTGTCTGGCTGGTTCTGCTCTTTGCCTCTGCCGGGGTGTTCCACCATGCAGGGATAAAAATCCCCTTTTTCGCCTTCTTTGGTCATGATGCCGGTCATAGGGTAAAGGAAGCACCCATGAACATGCTCATTGCCATGGGAATTGCGGCTTTTTTATGTATCTTCATCGGAACCTACCCCAAACCCTTATATGATATTCTGCCATTTCCAGTGGATTATCATCCCTATACCATCTCCCATGTCCTGACCCAGACCCAGCTGTTGTTTTTCTCAGCCCTGGCCTTTACCCTGCTGCTCATGGGCGGGATTTATCCGGCAGAACAGCGTGCCATTAATTTGGATTCGGACTGGTTTTACAGAAAAGCTGCCCGGGGACTCTACGCCATGATGGATGATCTGCTAAACCCCTTGAATGCCTGGTGTGAATCCGTGGTCATGGGACTTGCAAGTTTTGCCGCCGATTTTTTCAGGGATGCAGGGGCCAAACTGGCCTTGTTTTTTTCCGTAAACCTCTGGCTGCTCCAGGGATTTAGGGGGAAACGCCTGGCCATTAAAAAAGAACAGCTTTACAATGACATCATCCAGGGAACACTGCCCATCGGCATAGGAGCTGCGGTTGCCATTTCATTTATTCTCCTGATTTTTATTTTAACTTAAGCGACAGGGTGCACACATGGTAAAAATAGAAGATTTAAAACGAATCAACATGCTCAAGGAGGTGCCGGATAACCTGCTTGCCATTATCGGTCAGGAGGCTCAGCTGAGCATCTACGGTGTTGATACCCAATTGTTTACAGTTGGAGATCCCATTGACATCTATTATATGCTGATCATGGGCCAGGTGGCATTGAAAGTTGCCTTAAATCCCGGTGTTGACGTGATACTGGATAATCTGCAGTCCGGCAGGTCTTTTGGGTCCTCGGCCCTTCGTAAAGGTTCCACAGCCTCCTATACGGCTGTGTGCCAGGAACCCTGTGAAGTGATTACCCTGTACGGTCCCAGGATGATTGAATTGTTTGAAACCAATTCGGAACTTGCCTATCACATGATGGCAGGGGTAGCCGGACAATATAAGAGAACCATGGATATCCGGGCCCGAATGATTATTAAAACCCTGGGCAGATATCCGGAATTGAATCAGCAGATTGATGATATCGAGCAATTGACGCCGGCATACTAGACATAATTTAAGGTAAAAAATACAATGGTTGAAATTGATAAATTAAAAAAAATTCAGTTTTTAGAAGGCCTGTCCGATGATGTTCTTGAAAAAATAGGCGCTATTGCTCAATTGGAGACCTTTGATGAAGAGGCAATTCTGGTCCGCCAGGATCAAGACCAGCATTTCATTTATATGCTGGTATCCGGAAAAATCTTTTCAAATTGCAGATCTTCTTCGGGAAAAACACTGACCTTGGATGAATTGTCACCGGGGCAGACATTTGGGTTATCGACCCTTGTCGGAGAATCTCCGGCTACCTTTACCGCCATCTGTGCGGAAGAATCCACGGTGATCACCCTGTCCGCCGATCAGATGACCAAGTTGTTTGAGCAGGATTATAAATTTGGAGCTGTATTGATGCAGCAGGTGGTTGAGATGTTTAAAGCCAAGACGAAGAAACACACCCGGCAATTTTTGCATTCACTTGCTACCCACCCTGCCATGGGTGGAACTCCGGAGTGATCTTTTTTAAATTTAAGAATTGAAAATACATAATTGGGAGCAAGGTCCGGTATGGGCTGGTTACACCATACGCCTTGTTTATTTTTTCCAGAATTCAGGAACAAAAAGAATAATCACAGTATAAATTTCAAGCCTTCCCAGGAGCATGCACCAGGCCAGAAGCCATTTGCCCATGGCAGGCAGATGGGCAAAATTTTCCCCAGGCCCCACCGTACCAAATCCCGGTCCGATATTGCCGATGCAAGAAGCAACCGCTCCCAGGGAGGTGAGCATGTCAACTCCCATGGAGGCAAGTATTATGCTGGATACAAAGAACAAGAGTATGTACAGGGCTAAAAACCCCATGATGGAACGCAGGACATGGTCGGGTATGACGGTGTTGTTGATTTTTATATGGTTGATGCTTCTCGGGTGGATGAGCTTGAATAATTCCCTGTAGCAATATTTAAAACATACAATGATCCTGGCGCATTTCATACCGCCCCCGGTGGAGCCTGCCGAAGCACCAATGAACATGCACACAAATAAAATCACCTGGCTAAGTCCCGGGAAGCGTTCATAATCAGCCGTGGCAAAACCTGTGGTGGTGATGATGGAGGATACCTGGAAGATTGAATATCTGAAGGCGTCTTGAAGAGAATCATATACAGATCCGTAAATGTCCAAGGTGATCACCAGGGTACAGACCAGGGTCAGGCCGATGAAAAACCTGCATTCTGTATCTTTCCAGAATGCCAGACTCTTGCCCCTGAGCATCTGGTAATGCAGGGAAAAATTGATGCCGGCCAACAGCATAAACAAGACAATGACATAATCGAAATAGACAGAGTTATAATAGGCAACCGAGGCATTTTTGGGTGAGAATCCGCCCGTGGGCATTGTGGTGAGTGCATGACAGACAGAATCAAACAGGGGCATACCACCGGCCAGAAGAAATAGGATTTCCAAAAGAGTCATGCCGGCATAGACCATCCAGAGAATTTTGGCGGAATCACTGAGGCGGGGCGTCAGCTTGTCCGGCACAGGACTTGGCACTTCGGCCTTGTATAACTGAATTCCGCCAACCCCTAAAAAGGGCAGAATGGCCAAAGAGAGGACGATGATACCCATGCCCCCAAGCCATTGGATAAAGCTGCGCCAGAATAAAAGACTTGGGGTGGCGTCTTCAATGTTGGTCATCACCGATGATCCTGTTGTGGTAAATCCTGATACGGATTCAAAAAATGCATTTGTAAAACTTGAAAATTCAGGCGAGAAATAAAAGGGCAGGGCACCGAAAAGTCCGATGGCGGTCCAGCCAAGGGCCACAACTGTCATTCCTTCCTTCTGATTGATATAAGCCTCATCCTCATATTTTATTGAGAGAACCATAAGAATCAAGCCCGTAAACATTGTAATGGCTATGGATTGAATGATTCCAGTCTGGGCCGGATCTTTATAATGCAAACTGCACACCAGGGGGGCTGTCATGGCAAGCCCCAGGAAAACAAGAAGGATACCTATGATCCGTGAAATAAAGGGCCAGCGCATCAGAAAAAATCCAATTTAACGGTCAGAAGCTTTTCAAGTTTTTTTACTGCCTGTTTTATTGCAAAGAAAATCATCCGGTCTCCGGGTGTAACCTCACTCAACCCTGAAGGGATCATAATTTCTCCGTTTCGGATGATACAGACCAAAATCGCCCCCTTGGGAAAGGAGATTTTTTTTAGGGGCCGGTTGGTTATATCCGAGGTCTCAAGGGCAATGGCTTCAATGAATTCTCCCCTTTCTCCCAAAATGGAGATATCGGAAAGAACATTGCCCTGTCTTATATCCTTGAGGATGGAGCTGACGGCTGACAACCGCGGACTGACCACCTTTTCGATGCCAATGGATGCAAGCAGTGGGTAATAACTTGCTTTGCCGATCCGGGTAATCGTGTTTTTGACGCCCAGGTTCTTGGCCAGCAAAGAAACCAGGATATTGGTTTCATCATCATCTGTGACAGATACCACCACATCACTTTGCCCCACATTTTCTTCCAGGAAAAGTTTCTGGTCAGACCCGTCTCCGTGGAGGACCACTGTTTTATCCATTTGCTCGGAAAGGTCATGGCACCGTTGGAGGTCGGATTCAATGATTTTTGTCTTCACCCCGTCTTGTTCAAGTATTTTGGCCAGTCTGCTGCCGATGTTTCCGCCGCCGATGATCAGGGCACTTTTGATGGGGTGAATCTGCATACCAAATAGTTTTAAGGTTCTTTCAAGCTTTTGGGTTTCACAGACAAAATATACCAGGTCGTTGGATTCAATCGTGTGGCTGCCCCTGGGGACAATCACTTCATTATTCCGGATGATGGCAGCAATCAGGGGTCTGTCTTTTCCGAATTTATCATGGAAATCGATGAGGCGCATTCTCGCAATGGGAGAATTTTTAGTCAGCCTGATTCCCACATATTTGACCTTTCCGTCAACAAAATGCCCTATATCCTGGGCGTCGGGAACATCCATGAGTTTCCGGATGGTGTTTACCACCTCAATCTCAGGGTTGATAATGGTATCTATATGGGGAATCTGATTTTTAAAACTGTCATGATAGGCGTCAAAATCCGAATTTCTTATCCTGGCAAGCTTTTTGGTTGTTGAAGATAAAAGGTTGGTGATCATACAGGCGACAAGGTTTATTTCATCAGAGTCAGTGACAGCCAGAAGAATATCAGAGTCCTCAATTCCCGCTTCCCGGAGAACCCTAGGACTGCTCCCGGAGCCAGTTATAATCTGAACGTCAATATCTTCAGAAATCCGCCGGCAGGCATCGGGATTTTGGTCTATTACGATCACCTGCTTATTCTCCGAGGCCAGCCTGTTGGCAATATTGTATCCGACTTCCCCTGCTCCCACAATGATGATTTTCAAGCTGTTTCTCCTGGTGATGATTCATATTTTTTTTTGGTTTTACCCTGTTTGCTTTACCCTTGTCAAATCTTTAACCAGAAAACGGATTGGGATTTGTCCATCCGGGTCCGGGTCTGAGAATGGGATACTCGAAAAGATTTGATCTTGTGCTTGGAGGTTGGACCGGCAGGAGTCGGGCAGAAAAAGGGAGGGGCGGCTGACCAGGGTTTCCTGGCCAACCGTAATGGGATCTTATTGGGTCAGCATGATATCGCAGACCATTTTATACACATCGGTCAGTCTTAGGATACCGATGACTTTATCCTCTCTTGATACGAGCAGGGAATGATGATGGCCGATAATCAGCTGATGAATAGCCTCTGCAATGCTGGCGGTTTCATTTACATATTCCCCTTCACTCATAGAGTACATAACATTTTTTACTCTAAGTTTTGAGGCGGTTTTCACCAGGTTTTCAGCATTGTCATCCCAGAGGCAATATTGTTCCAGCATGGAACAAAGGAATTCATTGCTCAGGCCGAATCGGGACAGGCCCATCTTGCTCATCTGGTCTGGATGGCCGATGTTACAATATTTAGGTTCAAGGGACCTTAGAACGTCCAAGGGGCCTATCTTTCCAACAATATCCTTGTCTTTGCCATACACAAGAACGGCCCTGTGTTTATCGTGACGGGGGGGGGCGTTGAGCATCTGGTTATCATGGAGGGTCTTGATGGCATTTTTCAGGGAGTCATCTTCATGAACCGTTGCGTATTCGGATAAGGGGATCATTAATTCATTAACCAGTTTTATTTTCATCTTTTATTATCCTTCATCTTTTATTATCCTTCTGGTTATATTATCTTTCCGGCTTTATTTTATTAATATGGGCATTCCCATGATGGGCCATATGACCAGTACGGCAATGGCAACGATTATCATCAATATCACACTGCCAGGAATACCGAATTTGAAAAATTCACCGGTTGTAAACTGACCCGAGTCATAGGCAATGGCATTGGGAGCCGCACCCACAAGCAGGAGAAAGGGCATGCCGGCAGTGACAAGAGCTGCAAAAAGAACTACTTCCGGTGCCACTCCAAGGTAGGGTGCGATGACAAGCGCCACCGGCAGGGAAATGGCAATGGCAGCCACATTCATGATGAAATTGGTCATCATCATGACAAAAAAAGAAATACCCATTACAAAAACAAACCAGTGGGATTGTTGGAAAAGGGTGAGCCAGTTGATGGCAAGCCATTCAGCGGCACCGGTTTGCCAAAGGCAGAACCCAATGCTCATGGCACCGCCGAAAAGCAGGATGATATTCCAGGGAATGGATTCCA
>PIVS01000165.1 GCA_003353855.1 Desulfobacteraceae bacterium | reverse complement strand
TATTTGATGCTGTTTCTCCCCGGCCATGAGGCTGTAGAGGGATAATCCAAATTTCATGGCTCCCATGGAGGGGCCATGTCCATCATAAATGGGCATGATAAAGTTTAAGGGATCCACCAAGCCGGGATAGATGGATAACAGCCGCTGACGCTCCCTGACAGCCGACCTGGTCAACAAAAACTTTCCCTCCTTCAGGTAGCGCAGACCACCGTGCACCATCTTGGAGGATCGGCTAGAAGTGCCCCAGGCAAAATCATTTGCCTCCACCAGCAATGGGGAAAACCCTTGTTGGACTGCCCCATGAAAAACGCCGGCACCGGTGACACCGCCGCCCACAATGACCAGGTCATAGCTTTTCCCAATGGATTTCTCTTTTTTCATCATGCCCTCTTTCATCATATTTCCTGCCAAAATGCCTGGGCCCGGGCCATTGTTTTCTCCACCAGCCCATGGACAGATGCCTCTTTATCCCCAATGGCCGCGCCCAGTGATCCATAATATTCCAGGGACATTTTCCGGGCAATTTTATTGGAAAAATACCATTGCCCCAGCCGGTTATAAACAGGGGCAAAATCATTAAACATCATTTTCAACACCGAATTTCCGGTGATAACCACCATGAGCATCTGAAGCCCCCAGTCATGGAGAGCAAATGTTTTGGAATCGGTATCAAGGGAAATGGGAACATCCAGATAGGCCAGAATGGCTTTGGGATCTGTAATCGCCGCCCTTTGGGCCACCCCGGGAAAAATCAGGGTCCGGGCCTCCAGAAGGTGGGCGATCATATCCGGGGAAAGCCTAGTGTCAAACCGGAACAGGGTATTCAAAACCCCCAGGCCCCCGGAACTTAGATAGTCATTCACCCGGGTGGGCTTGCCGTGGGCAATGGTGACCCATCCCTCCCTTGACAGCCGCTGGAGCGTTTCCCTCAGGGTGGGCCGTGTCACCCCAAGGGACTTTGCAAGAATTCTTTCCGCCGGCAGAACATCCCCGGGCCCATAGGTATTGTCAAGAATAGCTTCCAGCAATTGATTTTCAGCAAACTCTGCCTGTTTTAAAGGCTTTTGTGCACCCGCAAATGGCATATTCTTTCCTTTGAAAAATTTCATTTCTGACAAGAGGTCATACCAGTTGAAAAACTTTTAGTCAAGAGCACTTCCGGGTAAGGGTTAAACAGCCTCGAAATGTCACCCCTTTGCCAGGGCAAGGGCCATATATTCTCCTAAACTTGCCCCGGTAAGGCGATGGGAGATAAATTTTCCCCCATCTTAAATAGGATGGAAATTTCCAAACCATAATGCTATGGTTACAAATCCAGTCCATTGCGATAATGTTTAATCAAATGCCGGACATGGGGAAAGTAAAGGGTTGTTTTTTTATGACCACAGGGAACAAACCATTATAATGAATAAATTAAAAACCCTTATTTCCACTCTAACAACCCCAAGGCATCTTACCCCCAAAAACGGAATCCATTTCTGGCAGGAAAAAGTCCTTTTAAACCTGCTTCTGGTCAGTGTGGTGCTGGGTTTTATTACCTGTATCCCCAGTGTGGCCCTGGCCATCAAAGAAGAATTATGGATCGTGGCCATCGCGGATACGCTGATTTTCTGCATTATCCTGGGCCTTTTTCTTAAACCCGGCATTTCCTATGCCTTCCGGGCGATGAGTATCCCAATTATTTCCTATTTTCTGGGAATGATCCTGATCTTCACCCTGGGACCCTTTGGGGCAGGCCCGGTCTGGCTATTTTTCTTCCCCGTCCTGACCGGGGTGCTGCTTGGATCGAAACCCGCCTCCTGGGCGCTGATAATCAATGGGATCACCATTGCCGGGATTGGATGCTTAATCTTGTTCAATTGTATAGATATCATGTCCCGGTTCAACTTCAAATCCTGGCATCTGGCCACGGAAAACTCTCTGGAAAAATGGGTGGTGATCTGTTTAAATTTCATGTTGTTGAACATCCTTGCCACCCTGTCGGTTACCACCATATTGAACGGTCTTCAAAAATCAATACAGGAACTTGCGATATCGGACAAAAAACATCGCCAGATATTTGAAAATATCCTGGATGTCTACTTTGAAACAACCCTGGACGGCATCATTTTAGAGGTCAGTCCTTCGGTGGAGCAAATTTTTTCCTATTCCCAGAAAGAATTAAAGGGGCAGTCCTTTTACTCGATCGCCTCCTCCCCGGGCAAAGGTGCAAAACTGCTGGAACAATTGATTGCCATCGGCCACATCCACGACCTTGAAATCGACCTTCCCGATAAAACAGGACAAATTCGAACCTGCTCTGTCAATGCAAAACTTTTGCTGGATGAAAACAAAAATCCTGAAAGGACCATTGGCATTTTCAGGGATATTACAGAACAAAAAACCTTGAAAAAAAAGAGAAAAGAGCTTGAGGAACGCCTGAACCGGTCCCGGAAAATGGAAGCCCTGGGAATGCTGGCCGGAGGAGTGGCCCATGATCTCAACAATGTTCTCTCCGGCATTGTCACCTATCCGGAACTTTTACTGATGGACCTGCCAAAAAACAGTCCCATGGCCAATTCCCTGGGTATCATCCATTCCTCAGGACTCCGGGCCACGGAAATTGTCCAGGACCTTTTGACCCTGTCAAGACGGGGGGTGATTGCCCGGGAAGTCGTCGATCTCAATCAAATTGCTGAAAGATTTTTACGGACACCGGAATATGAAAAAATTCTCTCCTTCCATCCCCATGTAATTGTGGAAAAAAATCTGTCGGCAGAGTTTCCCTTTTTAAAAGGATCTGCCATCCACCTTCAGAAGACCATCATGAATCTTATATCCAATGCGGCCGAGGCCCAGCTTGACAGCGGGACGATCCAAATTTCCACTGCCAACCGCCACCTGGACAAACCTGTGAAAGGGTATGACCAGGTCCAGCCGGGGGACTATGTGATTCTCTCTGTCGAAGACCAGGGCACTGGAATTGACCCCGAGGACCTAAAGCGTATTTTTGAACCTTTTTTCACCAAAAAAGTGATGGGACGAAGCGGCACCGGACTTGGTATGGCTGTTGTCTGGGGAACCGTCCAGGATCACGGTGCATATATTGACGTTGTGTCCCATCCAAACTCAGGAACCAGGTTCGATCTATATTTTCCAATAACCGCCGACACGATTGAAGCCCCCCCGGAAATAACCCATCTGGATAATTTAATGGGAAACAAGGAAAAAATACTCATTGTGGACGATGTGCCAGAGCAGCGGCAAATTGCAAAAGTTCTCCTTGAAAGGCTCGGATACGAGACGGTCTCTGTTGCCAGCGGGGAAGAGGCTGTTCAATACCTTAAATCAAATCAGGCAGATCTTATGCTTCTGGATATGATCATGGATCCAGGCATTGACGGCCTTGAAACCTTTCGCCTGATCCGTAAATTCAAACCCGACCAGAAGGCAATCATAGCCAGTGGCTTTTCCCAAAGCCAGAAGGTAGAGAACGCTCTGGCCTTAGGTGCAGGTCAATATGTTAAAAAGCCCTATACCATTGAAAAAATCGGACTGGCAGTCCAAAAAGAATTGTCTTGCATTCTCTGAAAAACCTGCGATCACCTCTTTTTTATTAAAGGGACTTGCCAGGTTGTCAGGATCAAAGGAGATGGTTCCTTCAAAATCGGGGAATTCCCCCGGATCAGCACCCCTATATTTTAGTCAATCCTCTTTCACTCCGTGGGTAATGGCAAACTTTTCAAACATCCGGACAATAGCTGTTACAAGCCCGAAAATCATCTCAATACCCGCATTCAATGATGCACTTGAATCGAAAAACAGATGCAGGTCCGATGCCATCCCGTCTTCGGGCTTCCAATAGCAGACGAGCAGGGGCAGCTTTGGCAAAGGATACAGCACCAGGGAGATATCCGACTCATAATGATTCTCCACTTTTTTCCCGCTGAAAATCAGGATCAGGTCTTTGAACAGATTGGGATAGGTATCTGCAATTTTCTTCAGGGGTTTTTCTGACCGCTGGACAAAAAGACCATTCATTTCCCTGCCCTTTTCAAGCTCCCTGAAGGGCACCCATTTACCGGTCAAAGGAACTCCCTGGCAATGGAGCACGTAGTTTAAAACCGGCATGGCAATCCAGGGATTAATATGAATATCGGTTTTGAACCCGCCGGTATTATCCAGGGAAATTGGTTTCCCAAAGATTCTCAGGTTCAGTCGTCCATTAACAAACTCTCCCCCTGTCCGCTGGGCAGCCTGGGAAAGGTCATGGGGTTTTAGTTGCTTTTTCAGGGCCAGCAAAACCTCATCCGCATCAACCTCACCGGGCCTGGATTGCTCCTGGAAGCCCCCATGTTTTTGAACCACGGAAGGATCAAGGAGGGGACACTGATCCAAGGATAGTTGCCCTAGAAAAACCTTTGAGGCAAAGGCAAGACAGGTAGATTCATTGCATTTTTTACAATTGGATTTTTCAAGCAGTTTAAAAACCTCCATGGCATTGGCAAACATATTTTATTCCTCCGGTCTCATTGAGTTACAGGTGTTGATGCTCTTTGCCATTTCTTGCACGCCTATTAAGAAAATACATCACCCAAACGGGGGATATTGTCAAAAAATCAAATAATCCCATGGCGGGTTGCCCAGACAACAGCCTGGGTATCCACATGGAGGGTAACCGAAGAAACCTGGTGACCGCCATCATCCACCACAGGATAGGTGACCTGCTCATGGAGTTCTGATTCTTTTGCCACGGCATTAATATAGGGAAACAAAAACGAGATGTCCTGTTCAAAATAAAAACTGGCCATGACAGAATCCCTGCTGACGGCACCGGGCCGGGCCATGGGACCATCGGAGGATGAGCTGATATTATAATATCCTATTCGTGACAACATCTCCCCCCATACCATGGGAAAAAGGCGAATACAATATCCAAAGATTAAATTCCAGGGGGAATATAGCCTGCCCCCATTGTAAAACAAATATTATTAACCTGAAATTCACAAAAGACTCCCAATAAATATCAATAAGCGGTTGACTTGCCCGGGCAGGGTGTTTTATTCTCATATCCTGTTCAGGCGACAACATTATTTTCCAGCTGTATCTTAAAAAGATGTTACAACCAAAAACAGGGGCAACTTCATGACCTATGAAATCATTGAAAATTTAGTGGATAAACTCTCCTGCGATTTTGTTCTGGCAGATCCCCTGGAGCCAAAAAGCATATCTGCCTTACTGCCGGTTCTGAAGCAGATGCATGTGAAATGCCAGGAATTGTCTTTAAATATTCAAGCAAAAGAAATTTTGAGGGCCAGAAAAATTATAACCGATATTTTAAACAATCCCAAGGATGCAGGGGAAAACACAACACTCCTGGGGAAAATAATCTCTGAATTATCATCCTCCATCTACGAATCAAAAGGATCTGAACAAACCCCGGACAAAACTATATCCTCTCCCGCCGGCCCAACGCCCGGTGATTACACACCCGGCGTTAAAACACCTGACGACACGGAATCAGATAAATATGATCTGATTCAACTGGACCAAATCTTAAAAAACTTTTCCAATCTTACTGGCAAAGTTTGTCCGGGTGAAATCTCTGATATTGGTGCAATGATCAATAATCTGGATGAACTTATTGAAAGTTCGGAAAAAATCGTTCCATCCACCTTTTATGAAGTATCCATTGCCTGCAAGGGGTACGTGGAAAACATGACACTGGAAAATCTCCACCATACAAAACCTGTTGAAGAAGGGGTTGTGCTGCTCAAATCGATCCTGCGCCATTTAAAAGAGGGAGAAGAGTTTATATTTGATTACTCTGATGTTTTAAAATGTTTAGCAATTACCTTTGCCGGAGACCAAATTGAGGAAGATCAAAAATCTGTAAAAAGAATCAAAGATAAAACTTGGGTGGAGCCGGCGTCACCAAGGGAACCTGAAAAAATCTCCGATGACGATATGGAGATTCTGATGGATTTTGTATCGGAAGCCGAAGAAAACCTGGACATCATAGAAGTGCACCTGATTGATCTGGAGCAGGATCCCTCCAACATGGATATCATCAATGAAATTTTTCGGCCCTTTCACACCATCAAAGGCGTTTCCGGCTTTTTATCCCTGACAAAAATCAATCAACTTGCCCATGCCACGGAAAATCTTTTAGACTCTGCCCGGAGTAAAGAGTTTTTAATTAATCATATTGCCACCGATATCATACTGGAATCGGTGGACACCTTGAAAAAACTCATTGCCAGAGTAAAACAGGGGATTGAAAACGGAGTAAAACAACAAGATGATGATATCAATGTTGATACTTTACAAGATAAGCTCGACCTTGCAAAAAGAGAAAAAGTACCCATTGGACAAATCCTTGTCAAGAAAGGGATTATTGATAAGGAAAGCATTGATCATGCATTAAAAATCCAGCAGGCCCACCCGGAAAAAAAATTAGGGGAGATCCTGGTGGAAGAAAAAAAAGTAAATTCCAATGAAGTTGCTTCAGCATTATTGGATCAGAAAAGTTCAGGCAAGAAAATAGATACCCAGGTTAAAGTAAGTACTCAAAAGCTCGATGACCTGGTGGATTATGCCGGAGAACTTGTCATTGCCCAGTCCATGCTCAGACAGAAAACATCCAAAGATCCGTCATTGAGCCAGAGCGTTACTCACCTGGGTCAAATCGTAACCAATATGCAAAATATTGCCATGTCCATGAGGATGACCCCGATAAAAGCCACCTTTATGAAGATGATCCGTCTTGTCCGGGATCTCTCCCGAAAATCAGGAAAACAGGTATTGTTAAGCATGAAGGGAGAAGAGACCGAGATTGACAGGAATGTTGTGGATGCACTTTATGAACCCATGGTGCACATGATCCGAAATTCCATAGATCATGGGATCGAGCATGAAGCAGAACGGCTTGCAAAGAAAAAGAAATCCAAAGGAAATATCACCCTGGGGGCATATCATAAAGGCGGCCATATCATCATAGAAATTGAAGATGACGGCAAAGGGCTTGATAAAGACGGGATACTCAAAAAGGCCTTCAGTTCAGGGCTTCTACCGGAAAATGCAACGTTAACGGATGCCCAGGTGTATGATCTGATCCTTCAGCCGGGCTTTTCAACTGCCAAAAAAATCACGGATGTGTCGGGCAGAGGTGTGGGAATGGATGTGGTAAAAGATGGGATTGAAAAATTTAGAGGACAATTGTATATTGAGTCATCAAAAGGTGTTGGAACCAAATTTACCATTAGTTTACCACTTACCCTGGCTATCATTGATGGAATGCTGGTAAAGGTTGATGATCAACGATATGTCATTCCCACCATCGTTATTCAAAGAGCGTTTAAACCTGCCAGGGAAGATTGTTTTACCGTTGAGGGAAAAGGCGAAATGGTCAAAGACAAAGGAAATTTAGTACCTGTAATCCGCTTGAGTGAAATTTATAACACCAGCAGCCGTAAAAAGTCAATTGAGAACAGTCTTGTTGTGGTCGTTAAGTCAAAGGATGAAAAAAAAGCGCTGGTAATAGATGAGATCCTGGGCAAGGACGAATATGTTATCAAAAGTCTTGGCAGCAACCTTGAAGAGATTGAAAGCCTTGCCGGAGGAGCAATTCTTGCCGATGGACGTGTGGGGCTTATCCTCGATATTTATGGCCTTTTCAGCCTTTTAGCAAAAAAATAGAGGCTGGATTGTAATGATTATTTTAATAAAATTAATGCCAGAATAAATAGGGCTAAAACATGAAACAGATTGTTGGTGTGGCAGACATGAAAGTAAGCAATAGCCAGACAGAATCGATCATTACCTATTCCCTTGGTTCCTGTATTGGTGTGGTTATATACGACCCCGTCGTCAAGGTTGGGGGGATACTGCATTATATGCTGCCCGAGTCTTCCATTGATAAGGAAAAGGCCGCAGCCAGACCCTATATGTTTGCTGACAGCGGGATCCCCAGATTGTTTAAAGCCGCTTATCAATTGGGTGCGGCTAAACAGCGAATAAAGGTATATATTGCAGGAGGAGCAGAGATTCTGGATCAGAGTGGTTTTTTCAACATTGGCAAAAGAAATTACATGGCACTTAAAAAAATGTTTTTCAAAAACAATGTGATGATCAACAAGCAGGATGTTGGCGGTAATACGAACAGAACCGTCAGAATTGAAATTGCCACAGGGGACATTTACGTAAAAACTTCCGGGGGCAAGGAGGTGAGAATATGACATCGCTCCAAGCGCTTATGAAGGAAATTCAAAACTTAAAGCCGATCCCCGGGGTGGTCAATCAACTTTTAGCCGCGGTGGGGATCCCGGGCAGCTCAATGGAAGATATCGCCAATGTGATCCAATACGACCCGGTTATAACGGCAAGTATTTTAAAGGCCTGTAATTCAGCCTACTTCGGCCTTAAAGTTCCGGCAGAATCCATTAAAGACGCTGTTAATATGCTGGGCATTGACCAGGTGATTGAACTGGCACTCATAAAATCGGGAGCCGAGGCTCTTTCCGGAAGTCAGGAGGGCTATGGCTTAGCCGAGGGTGATATGTGGAAATATTCCGTGTCATCGGCAGTTATCGCAAAGCAGATAGCAGGAAAGCTGTCCTTAAAGAATAAAAGCACATTGTTCACCACTGCCCTGATTAAAGACATTGGGAAAATTATTTTAGAAAAACATGTATCAGATGCATATCAGGAAATTACAAACCTGGTTGAAAATAAAAATCATAGCTTCCAGGAAGCAGAAAAAAAAGTATTGGGAATCGACCATGCAGAACTTGGGGCCATGATTGTCAAAATGTGGAAATTCAGCCCCAAAATGATCAAAATCATCCGGCACCATCATCTGACCGACAAAGCCATGCTCAAAGATAAGGAAATCGCTGCGGTTTATCTTGCTGACTGTATCTGTATGATGATGGGAAACGGTGTGGGCTCCGATGGCCTTTCCTACCGGTTTAAGGATCAGGCGATGAAAAATCTGGGAATAACTGCGGATGATATTTTGATAATTATTTCAGAATTCGGAATAAATATACAGGAAGTTGAAACATTTTTACATATGGCCTAAACAAAAACACAGGGAACAGGCAATGTCATATTCAATATTGATAATAGATGATTCTTTACCCATGAGATCTGTCATAAAACGAACCCTAAAGGCAGCGGGCTACGGTAACTCGCAAGTAATAGAAGCCGCCAATGGCAAAGAAGCTCTTAAACTGATGAAAAACAACTGGGTTGATATTGTATTGACCGATTACAATATGCCAGTCATGGATGGTCTTGAGTTTATCAAGACCATTAAAAACGATGACCTGTCAAAGGATATCCCTGTTATTGTGATATCAACAGAGGGGAATAAATCCAAAATCAAAGAATTTATGGACTGCGGTGCTGTGGGCTACATTACCAAACCTTTTACTGCTGAGGCGATCAGAGACTTAATTGTCAATATTCTTGGAGAAATCAATTATGAAGAAGATTTTGATGACAGCGATGAAGGCTTCGATTTCTGAAGTCATGGAAACCATGTTTTTTCTGCCCATTGAAT
>PIVS01000164.1 GCA_003353855.1 Desulfobacteraceae bacterium | reverse complement strand
TCCTTTTATGCAAAGAGACTCTGGCAGATGATGGTCTATTCCATCATTTTTTGCGCCCTTTTCACCTGGACCGGACTGGCCTTGAGTTATTCCTACAGCCTATCTTCCGGCCCCACCATTATTGTCCTGGGCGGAGCTGTATACCTGGTGCTTTTGGTAATACATAACCAGTTTAAATAGTGGGCGATCCTTTGCCCTGTCGGGAAAAAGTCAGGTTTTCCCTCAGTCACTAAACAGGGTGGTCTGGTTTCTGCCGTTCTGCTTTGATGTATACAGGGCATTGTCGGCCCTGCCGATATAATCTGTCAGGGTATCGGGGGCAGACCCATCTCCTTTGCTCAGTCCCTTATTTAAACCATTGTTCAAATGAGCCACACCAAAGGACATGGTAATGTTTAAAAATTGATTTTCAACAACCTTTCCGGACTTATTCACCTGCAAAAACTGTGTGGCCTCTATTTTTTTCCGGATCCGTTCCACAATCTGAACAGCCCTGTCACCATCAATTTCATCAAGGATTAATAAAAACTCTTCCCCGCCGTATCGTCCGGCCACATCAAAATATTCCCGCATGGACATGGAAAGGATTTTACCCACCTCCTTTAAAACCAGATCCCCCTGGATGTGACCGTAGGTATCATTAATCTTTTTAAAAAAATCAATATCACCCATGGCAATACTTGCGGACAGGGCAGGTTTCCTCTCAAGTCGTTTTAATACCCGACTCAGTTCTTCTTTTATTTTTCGGGAATTGTAAAGCCCTGTGAGGCTGTCATATTCTGCCTGCTGTTTGAATTGAGTTTTTAAAAGAATGGTGCTTAAAAAATTACATATGATCTCCACTGTGCTGACCTCAAAATCCTTAACAGATGCTTCTTTACCAAAAAAATCCCCGCCAAAAAGGTAGGCCCCGCCGCACTCCTTTGGAAAAAACACATATCCCATGACATCACACCCCATTCCAGGCACATTGATGCAGGAAACATTCTTATTTACAAAGGCATTCACCTCATTGACATACCGCTTGTCCCGGGCATCCAGGAACAGCCTCAATTTTCGTCCTTCCATTAAATCCAACCGGTAATTTTTGGGATCCAATACCTTTACCACTTCCAGAATCAGCCTGTCCTCAATGAGGTTGGATACCTTGTACAATACACTGATATCAAACATCATGGTTCTCTGAATAATCTCAAGGGGATAATTAAAACAGTCGTCATTTTCTGCATCTGCATCCAGATCTTTTAAAAAAGAGGATAATTTCCCCAGGCGGTTCAGGACGGTTTTCGCATCGGATTCATTCTTTTTCATGGGACCTCCCTAAGGCTTTGGGAATCAAATACCCTTTGCCCTTCAAAATCCAGAATAATCACCCGGATTTGGATTCTGCCCCTTGCGAATTTTCCGGCATTTTCCTGTATTTTTTTCCCCACAAAAGTGAGTAATTCGGGATAATCAGGGACAATATAAGAAAATGCATGGCGGGCTGTATTGGCTTCTTTTATGGCAGAAAAAAGTTTTTCATCCCCTGTGACCTTCCGGGACCAGCGGGCCAATTTGTTCAGGGTAAGTTCTGACTTTGCCGCATGGGTGTGTTCAAATCCCAGGGACATTTTAACGGCCTTGCCAAAAAACACGGTATAAATGATCTGCCGGGTGTAATTTTTATCAAGAGCCTCATCAATGGCAGCCTTGAAAAAATCCCCTGTCTGGATGAAGGCTTCCTCAAAAAAGGTGGGGAAAAGTTCCATGGCAAACCGTTCACTCCGTCTTCCCGTGGTAAACACCAGGGTGTCAATGGACTTGGCTGCGGCAACGGATATACTGGATCTGATGGTGGCTATATAGGCATCATGGGACAAAGGTCTTACAATACCAGTGGTCCCGAGGATGGAGATGCCCCCGAGAATTCCCAAGCGGGCATTCAGGGTTTTTTTGGCCAGCACCTCCCCCTGGGGTACAAAAATTTCAATACTCACCTCTTTGCCGGGCAGGGCATATTGAGAGCAGATCTCCTGGACCACATTTTGGATCATTTTTTTGGGACCCGCATTGATGGCCGCTTCCCCCACCTCAACTTCAAGGCCGGGTTTGGTAACCCTTCCCACCCCTTTGCCTCCCTTTATAATTATTTTCAGATCTTTGGCCGGCGACAATGTCACCTTGGCTCCGATCTCGGCCTTGTGGGTGATGTCCGGATCATCCCCTGCATCTTTTATCACCGAGGCCCGGCAACAGGTGTCCGAAATTTTTAGAATATTTTTTATGGCAATACTCTTTTTTTCACCATTTAAAAATTCAATATCCACTACCACAGATGTTTGAGACGCAGCCAGGGCCAGGAGAGCTGCCTTCACCGATGCCGCAGCTGCCGCACCTGTGGTAAACCCGGGTTTAAGCTCTTTTGCAGCCATGGTGCTCCTTGTTTTCAGATTGTTCAGGTATTGGTTCTATGGAGTTCAGGCGAATCTGCCTGAAGTTTGTACAATTTTCCACAAAGGTTTGTGCACAGCCGGGATTACTGCCAAAATGAACATGAAGATAGGAGCCCAGGGTCTTATCTCTTTGAAATCCTTTTAGGGATATATCCTGACCTGCCCTTGAGGTGACATGGTAGACATCTTTAACAACAGGATCTTCACAGCCCTTGTCCCTTTCATTCCCTTCATCCTTTAACGAAGAATAATGAAATTCATGCCCCCGGATCACTGCCCCTTTTTTTCCAATAATGGTATCTTCGGTCAGGGTGATTTCCCTATAGCCCAGGGATCGGAGGCGTTTGGACATTTGAGTGGAAAAGCCAAAGCAACCGGTCATTTCGTGGCTCTCCTCCCTGTCCATCCCCGATATCCTGGTGCACAGGTACATAAATCCCCCGCATTCTCCGTATATTGGCATGCCTGCAAGACTCAACTCCTTAATCCGGGCCATGAGACCGGTTTTGGCAGACAGGGTTTTGGCAAAAATCTCGGGGTATCCCCCGCCCAAATAGATCCCGTCAATCCCATCGGGCAACTCATCCTCTGTTAAAGGAGAAAAGGTGACAATCCTGGCCCCGGCTTTTTTTAAACTATCGATATTGTCCTGGTAATAAAAACAAAAGGCCTTGTCCCTTGCCACTGCAATAACAGGGAGGGACCTTTTGTGGGATACCAAGGGGGCTGCCGGATCTTTCCAGGGTTCAAAAACGGGTAATTTTTCCATCAAGTCATCCATGTCGATATGCTCTTGCACCATGGAGACCAGAATGGAAAGCACTTCAGGGGATATGGCAAGCTCATCGGCCGTCATCAATCCCAGGTGACGTTCGGGCATGACAATTTTTTCATTTTTTGGCATAAACCCGAGACAGGGAGTCTTGCAGTTCTGCTCAACCGCATCCTTGAGATATTCATAATGCCTCTTGCTGCCGGTCTGGCTGAAAACCACCCCGGCCAGATTAAGCTTGGGATCAAATGTTTCAAATCCTTTAACAATGGCAGCAGCACTCCTGGCCTTGCCCTTTGCGCTGACAATGAGCAGAACCGGAAGCCCCAGCCATTTGGCCATCTGGGCACTGGATCCTGTTTCTGACAGGGCATCATACCCGTCAAACAGCCCCATGACTCCCTCCACCACGGCCACATCCATTCCCTTTGAATTCTGAGCAAAAAGTTTTTGATTATAGGACCTTGTCAGCATCCAGGAATCCAGGTTAACGCTTGTTTTTCCTGCAATCTTACTGTGATGGCCGGGATCTATAAAATCCGGCCCCACCTTAAAGGGAGCGACCTTTATCCCCTTTGACTTTAAATAGGAAAGAATGGCCAGGCTGATGGTTGTTTTTCCGGTTCCACTGCCCGTGGCAGCAATGACAAAGCCTTTAATGGGGAGCCTCCATTAACTGTTATTTTTGTTTGTATGCCATGATAGCCAAGGCATTGACAATACTGGCCGCAATATTAGACCCGCCTTTTCTGCCCTTGTTGGTAATATGGGGAAAGTCAAGTTCCATGAGTTCATCCTTGGACTCAGCCGCATTGACAAAGCCCACTGGAAACCCGATGATCAATGCTGGATTTGCTTTTTTTTCCCGGATCAACGCCATGAGCCGCAAAAGGGCTGTGGGGGCATTTCCCACCACATAAATACCTCCCTCCATTTCCTGTGCAGCCATGTCCACGGCAGCCAGGGCACGGGTGGTTCCGGCCATCTTTGCCTGATTTGCCACGGCTTCATCTGCAATCAGGCATCTTACCTGTCCGCCAAATTCATGAATCTCTTTTTTCCGAATACCCACCCGGGCCATATTGGTGTCGGTGATGATATTTTTCCCCTGTAAAATAGCCTGGATTCCTCTATCAATGGCCCCTTTAGAAAAGCTAATGCTCTTTATATATTCAAAATCGGCAGAGGTATGGATCATCCTTCTTACCACGGGCCATTCCTGTTCATTAAATCCATGTTCCCCGGCTTCTTCTTCTATTATCTTAAAGCTTTTGTCTTCTATTTCCTGTGGTTTCATTTAAACTTACCTGCTCATTATCGGGTTAAAACAACAAACTATTCGAGTCAAAATACCATTTTTTCATTCACCTTGGCAACCGGCTATAAAAATATCCTTGCACCGGATTTATTAAAGCTGAAGATAGCTTTCCTTTATGGATTGACCAATGATTCATACATTTTTTACATATTTACTTTTCTTCTAATAAAAAAATCTGCTATGGTTTTATACTCTTATTATTTTTATATTTTGCAAAGGAGTTTGGTTTTGGAAGAAAATAATATCATTCGGTTTGCCGCCCGCATGGAACAATTGCCTCCATATTTGTTCGGCATGATCAATAAAATGAAAATGGAAAAGCGGAGAAGTGGTGATGATGTCATTGATCTTGGCATGGGAAACCCCATGGATCCCACCCCAGCGGCCGTTATTGAAAAATTGGTGGAAGTGGCCAAGGATCCCAGGTCTCACAGATATCCCGAAAGCTCGGGCATGCCCCATCTGAAACTTGAAATCTCAAAATATTATCAACGCCATTATAATATTGATCTGGATGCTGAAAAAGAAACCTATTTCACCATTGGCTCAAAAGAGGGGATATCCCATCTTTGCCTGGCAATTATGGGACCGGGGGATTCAGTCCTGGTTCCTGCCCCGGCCTTTCCTGTCCATATATATGCCGCTGTAATTGCAGGGGCCAATGTTATGAAAATCCCCATTGCGCCGGAAAAGAGTTTTTTGGACCGAATCATCAATATTTGTGAATCCTGTTATCCAAAACCCAAGGTATTGATGCTCAATTACCCCCACAACCCCACAGGGGTTGTCACGGACAGGGAATTTTTCAAGGAAGTGGTCAAACTGGCCAAACGATTTAATTTCATGGTAATCAATGATTTTGCCTATTCCAAGATCACCTTTGACGGTTACCAGGCACCCAGTTTCCTGGAAGCTCCAGGAGCCAAGGATGTGGGGGTTGAGTTTGGATCCTTTTCCAAATCCTATAATATGGCCGGATGGAGAATCGGATATTGTGTGGGTAATGAGCACATAGTTCAGGCCCTGGGAAAGATCAAAGGGTATTTTGACTATGGTATTTTTTCCGCCATCCAGGTAGCTGGAATTATTGCCCTGAGAGATTGTGACGATACCATTCCCGAATTGTGTAAAACCTATGAAACCCGCAGGGATGTCTTATGTTCAGGCCTTGAACGAATGGGCTGGGAGATTAAAAAACCCAAGGCCGGTATGTTTATCTGGGCCAAAATCCCGGAACCCTTTGATAAAATGGGATCCATGCAATTCGCCATTGAAATGATGAACCGTGCCAATGTGGCGGTGGCGCCTGGAACCGGGTTCAGTGATGAAGGAGAAGGCTATCTGCGACTGGCCCTTGTGGAAAATGAAGAACGGTTAAAACAAGCCCTCCGCCAGATGAAAAAAGCAATGGAATCCATGACCCCCTAAGAATATCTCTTACAATTGAACTTAAAAAAATCCCCCTTGGTATCCTTTAGGGGGGATTTTTTTCCAACCGGAATGGATGCTTCAAGCATTGTTCCGGCGGTTTCCTGTAAAGACTTTTTTCACCCAACAGTATCAATACAGTATCAATTTTCTCGCTGGTGAGAAGATATATTTGATCTGCAGCTTTTTTTTGAAATGATTCATACTTTGCGAAATCCTTGTCTTCTACAATATCAAACCAAGCGCGTTGTAGTGATGCTCAACTAACTGCTTTATGCCAGTTTGCGAAAAACCCGCCCCTTGATTTGATTTTAATGGCTGGTGAAAAAAGTAATAATCCCCTCAGATTCATTAATTTTTTATTATGGGCAGCCATTTATTTGAATTAAATTTGGCTACCTCATAGTTTAAATTCTGCCGGTCCAATTCTAACAAGGATTATTGTTATACAGAATCAATGGCGCACTGAATGACTTGAACGGTCTTATCCACGGAAAGGGTGCCGGTATTTAAAATTAAATCGTAATTGGCGGGGTCATTGGCATCGCTGTTAAAATAGCGTTTTACAAATGCATTTCTGTTGGCATCTGTGCTGACCATAATTTTTTGGGCATCATCCATGGAAAGGTCCCTGGTTTTCTGAAGATATTCACGCCGCAGGGTATCGGGAGCAACTATTCTCACCCTTAGGGTGTTAATTTTTTTAAGGGCACAATTTGCGCCTCTGCCTAAGATGACGGCGTTTCCGTGTTTTCCAATGGTATTTAAAATTCTGAGAAGCAATTTTGAATATTCATCAGGCCAGAGATGATGCTCATGGACCAGGGCAGACACAATATCATCCACAATGTTCATACCCCTTTCATCCAGAGTTTCCAAAAGGGCTTTGCTGTTTTTAGATGTCTCGATCATGTATTCTAAAATTTCATGGTGAAACAGGTCAAACCCAATTTTCGCCGCAAGTTTTTCAGCCACTTCCTGGCCCCTGCTGCCGGATTCCCTTGAAAGAGTGATCACATTAGTGGGTTTAATTTGAAGGGGAATATTTATTTTACCCATTTCCCATCGCTTTATTTGTTCATCAATAATTTTGTTAATGGAGCGATTCATAACATTTTCCTTTTTTTTATGGATTATAAGGATGAATGGTATATATAGAATAAATAAAATTCAGCACTAAGTCAAATTTTATTCATACCATAACAAAAAGGATCAGCACTTTTCCTAGGTTTAATCCGAGGGTGTGGGAAATCACCTTTCCCATACGCTCATCCACCAGTGCTATGCCGTGGGGCTTACTCTTTTTACAAAAAAAGCCGGTCCCCGGAGCATGATCATGTCCAGAAGACCGGCATTTAAACAAACCCTTAAATTGTAAGGGCTAATAATTCAGCTAACTAATAGTCCAGTGAAGATACCTCAAGGGCATGTTTCTGGATAAAGTTCCTCCTGGGTTCTACTTCCTCTCCCATGAGAAGGGTAAAAATCTCATCTGCTTTTTCAGCATCCTCAATATCCACCTTGAGCATTATCCTTTTTTCAGGATTCATGGTGGTTTCCCAGAGCTGGTCTGCATTCATTTCACCCAAACCTTTGTAACGCTGGATGTTGATCCCTTTTTTAGATTCAGCCATAACAAATTCAAACAGCTGGTTCAGATTCTCAAGCTTTGTTATTTTCTTGGCATCTTCTGCTTTGGATAAAATTGAAAAGGTCGGACGATCAAGCTTTTCAATTTTTTTATAATTTTTGAGCATCCGCTGATAATCATTGGTAGACAGAAGCTCCCTGCCAACACTTACCAATACCAGTTTGCCCTCTTCGTCATAAATATCCATTTCATGGATATTTCTTTCCATATCAAAATTTATTTTCCCGGGCTTGTACCCGTAGTTTACAAGTTCCCTGGCAAGGCTTTCTAAATTTTCTTTATTTTCCAGGTAAATTTTGTCCTTTACCCCGTTTTTAATCAGGACCAATAAAAGTTCTGTATCAAAATCCCTTTTTTTCAATAAATTTATGGCACTAAAATACTGGGTCATATTCATGAGAAAGTCGTAAAATACTTCCTGGGTAATGGGTTCTTCACTTCCATTAATAAATAAATTTTTCTGGGATGAAATCCGCTTTACCAGATAATTGGAATACTCTTCTTCATTTTTCAAATATACCCCGCTTTTCCGGGATCCAACCCTGAACAAAGGGGGCTGGGCAATATACAGATACCCATTGGCCACCAGATCCGGCATCTGTCGATAAAAGAACGTGAGCAAAAGGGTTCTTATATGAGAACCATCGACGTCGGCATCGGTCATGATCACAACCTTGTGATACCTCAGTTTTTCAATATCATATTCTTCCCGGCCGGCTCCGGTACCTAGAACCGTGAAAATATTTTTAATTTCATCACTTCTCAGAATCTTGTCAAACCGGGCTTTTTCAACATTTAAAATCTTACCCTTCAGGGGAAGAATGGCTTGAAAACGCCTGTCACGGCCCTGTTTCGCACTACCACCCGCAGAGTCGCCCTCCACCAGAAAAAGCTCTCTTTCCGCAGGATCAGCATACTGACACTCCGCCAATTTACCCGGCAGGGTGGAATCCAGAAGGGTGCCCTTTTTCCGTGCCAGTTCACGGGCTCTCTTGGCTGCATCCCGGGCCCTGGCTGCATCCACTCCCTTGGCAATGATCTTTTTTGCCACCCCGGGGTTTTCCTCCAGGTAATGGCCAAGACTTTCATTGAGAAGGGATTCCACGATCCCTTTAACCTCGTTGTTGCCCAGCTTTGTCTTGGTCTGCCCCTCAAACTGGGGCTCCATTAGCTTTACGGAAATAATAACGGAAAGACCTTCCCGCATATCATCCCCGCTTATTTTTATATTCTGCATATTCTTGGGCAGATTATTGGAACCAGAGGTAATATAGGCATTCACAGTCCGAGTTAAAGCCCCTTTAAAGCCGGAAACATGGAAACCCCCTTCAATGGTGCGGATATTATTTGCAAAGGAATAAAGCTTTTCCTTAAAGGTGTCATTATACTGGATGGCCACCTCTATCTGAACATCTTTTTTATCCCCTTCAATGTGAATGGGTTCATGCAAAACCGTACATGATCTATTCAAATATTCCACAAAGGAGACAATTCCGCCTTCATAAAAAAAATCATCTTTTTCAGCAGATCGCTCATCTTCTATGATAATTCTAAGCCCTTTGTTTAAAAAGGCTAGTTCCCTCATTCTCCTGGCAAGGGTTTCATAAACAAAATCATTTTCGTTCATGATGGTAAAATCGGGACTGAATGTAATTTTGGTGCCCCTTTTTACCGTATCGCCTTTCACAACAAGCTCAGTGAACTTATCTCCCTTTGAGTAGGTCTGGTGATAGATCTTTCCATTTTTATAGACCTCCATCTCCAGGTTCTCGGACAATGCATTAACCACGGAGATACCAACCCCGTGGAGTCCGCCCGATACTTTGTAGGAATCCTTGTCAAATTTACCGCCGGCATGGAGTTTGGTCATGACCACTTCACAGGCAGGTTTATGCTCTGTTTCATGCATTTCAATGGGGATACCCCGGCCATTGTCCTCCACACT
>PIVS01000163.1 GCA_003353855.1 Desulfobacteraceae bacterium | reverse complement strand
GGCGATTTTCCGGATCTGGTTGTGCTGTTCCCGGTAGATGATATATGCTTTGGCTGTTTTATAAAAGGGTGAATCTAAGAGAACTCTTTCAACAATGTCTTGTATCTCTTCTACTTCCGGAATGGATCCTAGCTGCAGGTCTCTTGCAAGGGTGAGTACTTTTAATGTCAGTTTTTTTGCATCTCTGCTGTTAAATTCCTTGGTTGCTTCGCCTGATTTTATTAAAGCTCTTGTTATCTTTGAAGAATCAAATTCAGCTACCCGTCCGTCACGTTTTTTAATTTGCTCAAACATGTATCCACCCCTTGAAATCAATTTGAAATTAGCATATCTTTGTCAACAGCGCCGGAAAATCGCACGAAGGCGGTTTTGGTTGCTGGATGGTAGAAATATGCTATATATGGTTGTTTGTCAAGAAAAAAAAACCATATATAGTGGTTTTAACACAAGAGCAATATGGATGAAAATGCAACTTGACCAGAGTCCCTTCTTTCGAAAAACCATAACTTCCTGGTATGATTCAAATATTGCCTGCTGGCTTTTGATCATCATGATGTTCTTTGTATTTGTGTTTGCCCTGGCAGGGATCTTTGTGGCTTCAAGCGAGCCGGATTTTGGAGAACATCTCTGGTTTCCGGGCTTTTTGGTTTTTTTGTCCGGATTTTTGGTGCTCAAGGTGACTCTTAGGCTTAGTGCTCGATCAAAAAACGACTGATTCAATTGGTTTAATTGGACCCCTTGGAATGGGCTATCTTTTTTGGGTGATTACCTCTATCAAGTGATGGAGAATTTTGGCTGTGACTCCCCAGATCAGCACATCCTCGTAGGGGTAGTTTAGTTCCATGGCATTGGGCATGCGTCCGGCATACCCTTTCTCCCTGTGCAGGTTGGTAAGATAGGAGAATGGAATCTGAAGCACCCGTGAAATTTCTGCAGGATCAAAGATGATCTTGCCTTTTTTATTCCAGATACCTGTAAAGGCTTCAATATCTTTACTATTAATGGTCTGGAAATGTCCCAGGGAACCCATGACCCTGACATTTTCGGCGCAAATTCCCATCTCTTCCTCAAGTTCTCTCAGGGCAGTCTCCCGGGGGGAATTATCCTTTTCATCCACATGGCCGCCGGGAAATGCCATCTGATTCCGCCAGGGATACCCTTCCACATCTGCCTTCTGGATGAAGAGCAGTTCCAGCACATCGTTAAATGCAAATAGGGCCATCACGCTGGTGGGTTGGAATAGAGCAGGGTCCGGAGGGAAGGGGTGGAGCGCCCTGTCAACGGCGGAGTGAATTTTTTGAATACAATCTTTCTGGTCCATATTCTTTGCCTGTGTAAAATTAAACAAATAAAAAAAGATACAGGGAATAGAAGTGCTTGTCAAACCGGGGGGGGGCTTCCGGGAGCATTTGTTTGAAATAGCTGTGATGGTAAAGAGGGCTATAGAAAAATATTTTCTAAAAAAAGCATGGGAGAAAGCCAAATGGGGGTGCTCTCCTTTTTATTTTTCATCTCAAAGGTCAGGCATTCAAGTTTTTGGTCAAGGCGGGTACATGGGGTGACAATAACCCCACGATGATTTTGTTTCATATGGTCCTTTGACTGGTGTCTGCCTCCTGAAAGGCAAGATCTAAAATCTTGTCGGTGATCCGGAATATTTTTCAACATTGTCAATGTCTGTTCACGGAGGGAGGAATCAGATCTTTTCATGGTATTTACACTTGTGTGTCGATTGGCTGACCAGATTTAGCAAACCATTTTTTATGGATACTGTAATGGGGCCGGTAATTTTTGAATGCATCTTTAATGAAAGAATATTCTAATAAAAACATTTCTTTTTTATCGCATTTAATGTGCCAGATTCGGCAGGACGTTGTCCTTTTAATAAGTTCTAATAAAATAGAAGGTTAGGGAAAAGGGTGCGGATTCGTTTTAAGGTGGACAGGTCTGCCAAAATGATCCGCCTTGCCCTTTTTTTTCTGTATTTTCCAAAATGGCACCCCTTGATTCAGAGGTTGGGCTAAAACTGTGCCGTTTTGGCATGGTTTGGGGTGATTAAGCCTTGGTTTTGATAAAGCCTTTTTTAAGACCGGGGATAATCAGGCGAAAGGTGCTTCCCTGGCCCAATTCACTTTCAACCTCAATTTTGCCCCGGGTGATCTCCACGCAGTCCCGGATCAATTTTTTGATATCCACCCGGCTGTATTCCACATTTGTTTTCATGTGCACAAATTTACGAAGGTTTGTAACAATTTTATTGATGCGAAGGGAACCATTCTCAATGTTATCCGTCAGTTTGAGCAGATCCTTCCTGAAAACCGGGTAGCTCATATTAAATATTTCAAATTTCTGATGGAAGTTTGCATGGTTGTCTATGATGGGGAGGATGGCTCTTAAATAATCTTTTAAGATGGGAATGTTAAAGCTGATAAAATTATTGGGGTTGTTTATTTCATGGGCCATTCCGGAAACCAGAAATCCCAGGGATGCCTGTTTTTATCAAATTTTGCCGTGGCAATAAACCGAATCTCCCTGATGGATCCTTTTTTACAAACAATTCGGTATTCATTGTCAATGGGGGCTGGGTTTTGAGAAATGATTTCAGATCCTCTTTAAATCGGTTAATGTCCTTTGAAAAAATATGATCCAGTAAAAACTGATAATTCATCTTTATCTCACCTGGGACATACCCAAAGAGCCGGTATAATCCGTCTGAACAATTAAGGGTGTTAGTGTCTAAAGGGGTAAAAAAGCTGCCCATATTTGCAATTTTCTGGGCGGTTTTCAGTGCGTCCAGGGTTTTATTGATGTTTCTCAGCTGATGTTCTGTTTTTTTAATACGTACCATGGCTTTGACCCTGGCCAGAAGCGCATCCGCCGTCAAAGGCTTGTACAGGTAATCGTCCGCTCCGGACTCAAGACCATAGTTCCTATGTTCCATGCTTGTCATCATTCCCGTGCATATGATGACAAATATTTGTTGGAACCGCTTTTCGGAACGGATGATGGACAGAATATCAAACCCGTTCATATCCGGAAGGCTGATGTCCAGCAGCACAATATCCGGAAAAAAGGAATCCAGTTTGCCAATGGCATCGGATCCATAGGCAGAGGTTTCAACTTGATACCCTTTCCTGGTTAAAATTTTGGCAGAGACCTCCAAAAGCCTTAATTCATCTTCAACAATCAGTATTATAGTTTGCTCAGTCATGGTGTTGGTCCTGTTATGCAAAGATATCTGCTCTTATTATTTTGGGATGGGGTTTATGAAATGTTGTAGGAGTTGAGTCTTCTTCTGAGGGTATTCAGACCAATCCCAAGGAAGGCAGCTGTTTTTGACTTGTTATGATTTGTCTGGTCATACACTTGGATGATATGGTTCTCTTCCACCTGTGACAGGGGGACAATTTTTAAATCTTCCCCTGGAGGAATGGGGGAAATCCTATCTGCCCTGAATTGTTCGGGCAAATGGCAGGGGAGGATAGCAGAAGGATATCTTCTTTTCTGTCGTTCAGTGCGGGCAGGTGTGGCCAGGCCCCTGGGGCTTGATTGGTGAATGGCCCGGGCGAGAAGCTCTTTTCCGGTCCCGCTTTCTCCGGTGATCAACACGGGAACCTTGCTGGTGGCATGGAGCTCCGCCTCGCAGAGGAGTCTGCAAATCAATCCTTGTAACCAGGGCAGCCTTCATCATATTAAAATGGGTCGATATCAAAGGATCCATGGAGGACCTTAGATGACAGATTTGCGTAAAAATTTTTTTCAATGGCAGTTACTTTTTTTCTCCTTTCAGGGGACAAAAAGAAGCAGTAAAGCGGGTCATTCTCAATGGGGCTCTTTTTTTGAAGAATATCGTGTTCAAGAATGGACAAAACCTCAATGGATACGTCACAGGAGGGGTATCCCCAGTCATCGAGAAGAATGGTGTCATCTAATTTGATTTTAACGATATTATTGATGTCCACAAGTTTTAGATCCCCTGCCCGGGTTAAGATCAGGTTGCCGATTCCTGCAAGGTCGGGGATATATCCGATCCGGCTAATCATTTGCCGGATTTTTTTTACAAATGATATGATATTTTTTTTTGCGTTTTCAACCCTTTTTGTATTTTCAGCAACGGTTTGCCGGTGGAGCATGGACTGGAATAAATCCATTAAATAATTATCACCAAACAAGCGCCAGGGATCCAGTATCTGCCCATCCACATATTCCTGGAGACCGCAGAGGACAATCTGGCTTTCTCCTGTGCCGGTATAGTCGGCCACAAATTCTTCGGAGGGGGCAATAAGATCAGGTCCTAAAAAGTTTAACAGGCTGTTATATCTTTTGATTTCCTGAAAAATAGCTTCTTTGCTTTTAAATCGGTTTCGCAATATTCGAAACATTTTTATGGGCCTGGCCCTGGGAAACATCCGTATGCCGTCGATGATTTCCCCCTGGGTCTCCTTTAAAACATCAGCGGCTAAAAGAACTTCAAAAATATGGGACCGCAGTCCGGATCTATAATATTTCCGGAACACCAGGTTCTTTGAATCCTTAATAAAATTAAGTTTTTTTACCTCTTTTCCCGATAGATGGGCCTGGTCTCTAATGTCTATTCCCTGACTCATTGTTGCTCCCCTGGTATAATTTTACGATTTTCCATCATGTTTCACCATATGTCATATTGGGGAAGATTGTAACAAAGAGCAGGCATCCGGTAAAGCTCACAATTTTTTGGTTTTTCAGTTTGGGGTTTGAATTTCAGCCGGACTGCCTTGACAATTTTGTTTTTGCCACAATTATTATGGGAAACTAATTTAAGGTAAATAGTATAAAACATAATTGAAACAGGAGTAAACATGACCGCGAAAAAGACACGTAAATTTAAAACCGAAGTGCAGCAGTTGCTGCATCTGATCATTCATTCATTGTATTCCAACAAGGAAATTTTTGTCCGGGAGCTGATATCAAACGCTTCGGATGCCATTGACAAGGCAAGGTTCAAGGAACAGACCGATCCTGCACTTTTTGCCGATGATACTGATTATCACATCCGCCTGTCCACAGATTCCGAAGCAAAAACCTTTACCATTTCCGATAACGGTATCGGCATGACCTTCGACGAGGTCAATGACAATATCGGTACAATTGCCCAGTCGGGAACAGCGGCTTTCATGGAAGCCCTGGAAAAATCCAAAAAAGAAACCAACCTCTCCCCTGAACTGATTGGTCAGTTTGGTGTGGGTTTTTATTCTGCCTTTATTGTGGCTGATACGGTTAGACTGGACACCAGGGCAGCAGGATCCGAGACCGGTGTCCGCTGGGAGTCCGACGGGAAAGGGTCCTATACGGTCCAGGAAATTGAGAAGGAAAGCAGAGGCACAAGCATCACCCTCTACTTAAAAGAGACCGAAGAAGGGGACCAGGATTTCACCGAGGATTATACCCTCCAGAACATTGTCAAAAAGCATTCTGACTTTGTGACCTATCCTGTGATCATGAACCTGGAAAAAAGTGAGCCCATTCCGGAAAATGAGATTGTTAAGGATTCCGAAGGGAAACCCATTGGAGAGACCTATAGAAAGGTAAGAAAAGACGAAACACTCAACTCTATGAAAGCCATCTGGGCCAAGGCCAAGGATGATGTTACAGAAGAAGAGCATGAAGAATTTTACAAACACATCAGCCATAACTGGGACAAACCCATGGAGATCATCCACAAAAAGTTTGAAGGGGTGACCGAGTATGATGTTCTCATGTATCTGCCTGCCAAGGCTCCCATGGATCTTTTCCGTCCGGAAAGGAAAAACGGGATGCAGCTGTATTGCAAACGGGTTTTTATCATGGACGACTGCAAGGAACTTCTGCCCGAATACCTGGGATTTGTCCAGGGGGTTGTGGATGCACCGGACCTGAATCTCAATGTGAGCCGTGAAATTCTCCAGGAAGACAGGCTGGTAAGAAATATCAAAAAGAACCTGGTTAAACAGATTTTTTCTCTGCTGGAAGGAATGGAAAAGGAAAAATACGAGGAATTTTACGGGGAGTTCGGCCAGTCCCTGAAAGCCGGTATTCCAACCGATTATGAAAACAAGGAAAAAATAGCCTCCCTGCTCCGGTACAAGACTACCAAATCCGGTGAGGCTTATGTGAGCCTTGATGAATACATAGAGAACATGAAGGAAGATCAGAAAGAGATTTATTTTCTCACCGGTGAAAGCCTTACCTCTCTTCTCAATTCTCCCCTGCTTGAGTCCCTGAAAGCCAAAGATTATGAAGTTGTGCTCATGGTGGATCCCATTGACGAGTGGGTTACCCAGTCTTTGCCTGAATACAAGGAAAAGAAATTAAAAAGCGCAGAAAAAGGTGATCTTGACCTGGACAAGGTGGATGATGAAAAGAAAAACGAATACTCCGCCCTTCTGGCTTTTCTAAAAGGCAAGCTGGAAGCCCGTGTAAAAGATGTGGTGGTTTCCAACCGGCTCAAGGATTCTGTCTCCTGCCTGTCCGGGGATGACTACGGAATGAGCGCCTACATGGAAAAGATTATGAAAGCCTCTGGCCAGAGTACGCCGGACCAGAAACGGGTGATGGAGGTAAATGTCAACCACAAGGTCCTGGAAAAAATCAAAGGGCTTTTTGAGACGGACACCACCAATCCGGTTCTCACGGATTACTCTGATCTGCTCTATGATATTGCCGTGATCAGCGAAGGCGGAAAACTGGACAATCCCGCAAGATTTTCAGCCCTTTTGGGAGACCTCATGGCCAAAGCCATATGATCGTTTTTCTTGAAACCCTTGGGTGCTCCCGGAACCAGGTGGACAGCGAAATAATGCTGGGAAAGCTTGTGGCCGGCGGGCACCGGAGAACCGATGATCCGGCAATGGCTGAAGTTATCATTGTCAATACCTGTGGATTTATATCCACGGCCTCGGACGAGGCCGTGGATGTGATCCTTGAAATGGCCGGGTTCAAAGAAAACGGGGTTTGTAAAAAACTCATTGCCACGGGCTGTCTGGCCCAGCGGTATAAGGATGATGCAGCTCTTTTGGCCAGCCTGCCCGAGGTGGACGCCTTTCTGGGTACTGCGGCCTGCGAACAGATTGTGGATGTGGTGGAAGACAGACAGGCAACGCCCCTGACCCTTTTTCCCGACCCCAACAAACGGGGGTTTCAGGATCCGGCCCTGGACCGGGAACTGATCTCAACTGGATTTGCCTATATCAAGGTATCTGAAGGATGCAACCGCCATTGTACTTATTGTATTATCCCAAAGCTTCGGGGGACCCAGCGTTCCAGGCCTGTGGCAGATATTAATGCCGAGGCTGTCTCCCTTGTGTCAAAGGGGGTAAAAGAAATTATTCTCACAGCGGAAAACACCACGGATTACGGCCAGGACCTTGTGGATGGTATCGGACTTGATCTAATCTTGTCCTCCCTGGCCAAGACCCTGGCGGACCAGGGTTCAACTGCTTGGATCCGCTTTTTATACACCCATCCCGGGACCCTGGGCAGGGATATAATCAAGACCGTTCAAGAGAATGATTCCCTTTGTTCTTATTATGACGTTCCCATCCAGCATGCCGCTTCTAGCATGCTGCGTCGCATGGGACGGCCCTATACCCGGGAAGATCTGGTGGATCTCTTTAAGATGATTCGGAAACTGGACCCCCAGGCCAGCCTTCGCACCACCCTGATTGTGGGATTTCCCGGTGAGACCGAAGAAGAGTTTAAGACCCTGAAAAATTTTATAGAGCAGGTCCGGTTTGACCATCTGGGGGTTTTTACCTATTCGGATTCCGATGACCTGAAATCCCATGGTTTTAAAGACCATGTGCCGGCAGAAATTGCCGAAAAACGTCAGGACATCCTAATGGCAGCCCAGGCTAAGATTTCAGAACAGGTCAATGAAAGACATGTGGGAAAAACCTATCCTGTATTGGTGGAGGAAAACCCGGAAAAAGGGGTATATATCGGCCGAACCCAATTCCAGGCTCCCGAGGTGGATGGGATGACATTTATTTATTCACAAGCCCTTGAAGTCGGGACCATTGTTCGTGTAAGAATAACAGATGCATTTGAATATGATATTGCAGGAGAAATAGCATGAGTGATATAAAGGCCAGGATTATCAAACAGGTGGCCCCTGATCTTGCACAGGTGGAAAAGGCCCTGGAAGAAAATCTGGATCCCAACCTTGCTCTGGTGCGGGAAATAGCCTCCCATTTGCTGTTCAGCGGAGGGAAACGGCTTCGGCCCCTGCTCATGATACACTCTGCCAGAGCCTGCGGGTATGACACCGGGTTTGAAATTTTATTTTCCGTTCTTTTTGAATATCTCCATGCGGCTACCCTGCTCCATGATGATGTGGTGGATGAAGCAGATATGCGCCGTGGGAAAAAAGCCGCCCATACCAAGTGGTCTGTCCCCAAGGTGGTGCTCACCGGGGATTTTCTTCTGGCCCGGGCCCTGGCCATTGCCGCTAAAACCCGGGAACCCAGGGTGATTTCCGTAGTTGCCAACATCACCCAGGCCATGTCCCAGGGGGAGATTGATCAATTGGAGAAAAAGGGTCAAAAAGACCTGTCCGAAGCCCAATACCTAGGGATTATAGAGCGGAAAACCGCTGTCCTGATCCAGGGGGCCTGCCAAAGCGGTGCCATTATTTCCAAGGCTCCCCGGGAAAAAGAAGAGGCCCTGGCATCCTATGGGTATCATCTGGGAATGGCATTTCAGATGACCGATGATCTTCTGGATTATACGGCCACGGCCCGGGAACTGGGAAAAAATCCCGGTGCAGATATGCGGGAGGGAAAACTGACCCTGCCCCTGATCAGCAGCCTTGCCCGGGCAAATGATAAAGACAGGGAATGGATGCATGCGATGATTGTAGATCCTGTCTTTGATCAGGGCCGGTTTGAAGAGTTAAAAGAAAAATTATTGACTCTTGGGGGTATTGCCTATACCCAGGAACGGGTAAATAACCATGTGGAAAAGGCCAAAACAGCACTTGGGATTTTTGAGGATTCTGATTCTAAAGATCTTTTGTATCTGATTGCAGACTATTCAATTGAAAGAAAGGTATGATCATGGGTACTAAAAGACAGGCAGGCATGTGCATGGTGATCCTTCTCGGGCTGTTGCTCACGATGGACACAGCTCTTTCGGCAGGAGCTATAAATGTATTAACCGGTGTGACCACGGGCCGGGAGAAAATACGTGGCGACAATATTCCGGCTGCCAAGCAAAAAGCAGTGAAAAAAGCCCTGGAAGTGGCGGTTGAGAATGCCTTTGCATCCCTGGTCTCCCGTCAGGTGTTTGGTGCCAATCTTGAATTTTTGTATGGAAGGCTCCTGCCCCGGGCCTCGGACTATGTGATTACCTACCGGGTGATGGGGGGGGTGCGGCACAAGGGAAATTATCTTGTGGGGGTTGAATCCAAGCTCAATCTGGAATTGCTTGAAAAACGCCTGACCGATGCCAGTATCCTTAATACCGCTACAGATAAACCTGTGATCCTTTTTCTGATTGCGGAGCAGACGCCTGGAGATCTTCTTCCCAGGTATTG
>PIVS01001203.1 GCA_003353855.1 Desulfobacteraceae bacterium | reverse complement strand
ATATCAAAATCATAGGGTGATGATTGTGCCATATTAAACCTGAAATAATGGTAAAATTTTCAAGGGATCTCATTTGAAAATTAAATATGGTTGTATAGTATAGAGGCTTTGTTGAAAAATATAAACAATATAAGAACGATAAAAGCGGAGAACCTAACAAAAACAGGCTGACGGATAAACCGCAGATGTTTGCAGTTACATTAAGCCTATCGGCGGACATCGCCGTCTAAATATGCTATACTGAACGCTAAATTCGCTAACTCAAGGGTATTTCAAACCATGATTCGTTTTTTACCGGAGAACGGGGGGAGTAAGCCCGCAAGATTTACGCCAGTCATGTCATTTGCAAAAAGCGCAAATGTCACGCCTGTCATAGATCTTGCAATGGGAATACTCCCCCCTTATCTCCTCTGCTTTGGTTGCCGATAAACGATGAAAATACATCACAGACATACACCGCTTCCCGATAAGCTTGAATCAAGTCCAACTGTTGGTGATATTTTCAAAAAGCATGGTAAAAAGTTTAGAGAAGAACACGGCCTGCATCCCAGGCAGCACAAAGT
>PIVS01000704.1 GCA_003353855.1 Desulfobacteraceae bacterium | reverse complement strand
AAATGTGCTGATCCGGGCCGGTATAAAGCGGGCTTCCGGCATCATTGCAGGCGTAGGAACAGATGATGAGAATGTTTTGCTTGTTCAGTCAGCCAGGCAGTTGAATCCTGATATTTTTGTTGTGGCCCGTGCATCACGGGAATCATCCAAGAAAACCCTGGAGGAAGCAGGTGCCCACAAGGTGATATCACCCTATGATATCGGTGCCCGGCGCATGGCCCACGCGATTTTACGCCCTAGGGTCATTAAATTCCTTGAAACCGCATTTAATGATGAGTCAACCGAATTTCAGTTCGAGGAAATCCGTGTCAGGCAGGGAGCACAACTCGCCAATGTCAGCCTGGTGGATTCCGGGATCCGGCAGAAGATGAATCTGATTGTCATTGCCATACAAGATAAAAAAGGGAAAATGATATTTAACCCTAAAGCAGATACAAAATTTTTCATTGGGGATACTATTGTTGTCATGGGAAGTTCCAAGAGCATTAAACAGCTTGAAAGCCTGATGCGGGCATAAACCTTAGGTGATAGCAAGATTTAATCAGGGTAGCGGTAAACTCATCGAGATAGGCCCCCCCATTACTGAGGAGCCCCCCACACCACCTGGCATACAGATCGCTACCGCTGCGGTTCGGCTGATCAGACAGATTAATTCCCAGACAGGTATAACCCACGTTCAAGGAAATATTTATTCGGCAAAGTGATAATCACCCATTTGATTTTGCTCATATGCTACATTCTCGTGCGGGCATTTCCGCCCAAGAAAGCATGTTTAGCGGATTTCTCGAGTTTGAGTAGATTACGTTAGCTCTAGGACACTTCCATCTGTTGATCGACCACTTTATGTCGCAGTTCGGAAACGGAAGGCCGCTGCCTGTATTCTCGAAATCCACAGAAAAACCCTCTTTATTAAAATGAGAAAATTCGGATTGAAATGACCCCTATATGTGGCGCATTGACCACGCGTGATACAATGCATTTTATTTTCAAAAAGTTATATGTTTAACTGATGACTGGCGTGGCGTATCCGCCACATCCAACAGAATCCCTTCCTGTTTGGACAATAACAAGAATTCACATTAATAATCAGGCAGTTCTACATTTATTTTTCGATTGGTACCCTTATTGCTATGTTTTCGCAAAAGGTGATTAACCATGATACACAGAAAGGAGGGAACATAAATTATCGAACCGAGTATAACCGTAAATGTGTTTCAGCGGCCCTGGGCGCAAAAGCCATGATCAGGGGCACAGCTATTCTAAACAATAATATTTCAATTTATAAGGATGCATAGATGAAAAAAAATCTAACTTTAATAATAGTGATATTCAGTTTATTCTTTACCAATTATCTTTTTGCAGCAGACCAGGACACGGATATAAATAAAGATTATCTGACCCCCAAGCCTTACCATACGCAATATGGCACAAAAGTGGGATCTGAGTTTAACATTGTTAACGCTTGGTCACAGGAGATTCCCGGGGATCAAATAGTATCTCTTACTTTTTATTCAAACGGCACATATTTGACTGGAGTCGAGGTCGATTACCTTTTTGGAGGGAAAAGTTCAGCCGGGTCGAAAGCAGGCATAGCCATTACTAAAGATTTTGATATAGATGAATTCATTTGGAGAGGAACCGTTTATACGTCAGCGGCATATGGTAACCCAGATGCAAGGGTCACCGGTCTGGGCCTGACAACAACTAAGGGAAACTATTATAGTTTTGGTGAGGGGAATTCCTGGAAATCGATGGGGAGCTTTATCGTCGGTGAATATGATAATCATTATAACAATGCTGTTATCGGTTTTTTCGGCAGATACGATAACCAGATCAATAGTTTAGGTTTGATGGTAGCAAAGCCTTTGAGGTTTGACTACCTGGGGCTTGAATTTTCCAATAAGGTCACACTGGGAAGCGCAGAGCAGGGTTTTTTGGCTGATAGCGTGGGAATAAATGGGACACCTGAAACCCAGGATATGCAGCTTCGCATGACATATAGCGAGGGAGGCACTTCAACCGACCATTGGTCCAACACCTATGGTGTTAGCCTTTCAATGGGTGTAAAAATCGGGGTTGAAGCCAAAGCAGGGCCTTTTTCAAAAGTTTCGGGGGAGTGGTCCTTATCAACAACAAACTCCTTTTCTGGCACCGTGGGGGAAAGCACCTCGATCAACTCCACAGTATCCAACACCTCGGTGTATTCACTTAAAGTTCCTGCCAAGACCATCTATGCCATGAAGGGAACCGTCTACCAGAGTACTGCCTGCTTTCCCTATACTGCAACCTTTAAGAATCCCTATGACGGCCAATTCTTTTACATG
>PIVS01000703.1 GCA_003353855.1 Desulfobacteraceae bacterium | reverse complement strand
ATGGCCAATGACTCCAGAGTCAAGGCCGGCACCTATTTTCCCATCACCCTGAAAAAACATATGCGGGCCCAGGCCATTGCGGAAAAATGCGGTCTTAATTGTATCTATATTGCCGACTCAGGTGGAGTTTTTCTTCCCATGCAGGCAGATGTATTCCCAGATGACCAGCATTTTGGCTCCATTTTTTACAATATGGCGCGGATGTCGGCCAAGGGACTTCGCCAGGTCACCCTGAGTACCGGGGGCAACACGGCCGGGGGTGCCTATATTGTCTTCATGGCCTGTGAATCCATCATGATTGACAAGCAGTCTTTTTCTTTCTTGGGCGGACCGCCTCTGGTGAAAATGGCCATGGGAGAAGAGATATCTGCCGAAGACCTGGGAGGTGCCAAGGTACACACACAGGTTTCCGGCGGAGCAGATCATTTGTGCTCAGACCAGACCCAGGCCATTGATCGTGTCAGGGAACTGCTCTCCTTGAGCCGCCCCCAGCCACTCAACCTGCACCGGTATCCGATACAGGAACCAGAAGTTCCCAAGGAATCCATCTATGAAGTTTTGCCCGCCTCTCCCCATAAAGGAATTAACGGATATAAGGTGATCCAGTCCATTGCCGACGGCTCTGAATTCATCGAGGCCAAGAAAAACTTTGCCCCCGGCCGGGGGACCAATATTCTCACTGGAAAGATCAGGATAAAAGGACTTCCCGTGGGTGTTATCTGCTCCAACGGGGCTGGCATTATCTTCCATGAGGCTGCCAAAAAAGTGGCTGAATGGGTGGTCAGATGCTCCTATGAAAAGATCCCCCTGCTCTTTATCCAGAGTGCCCCGGGATATATGGTGGGGTCGGAATCTGAACATGCCGGCATCGGTAAATTTGGAGCCGACATGGTAAGAGCGGTGTCCTGTGCCCAAGTGCCGAAGATTCAGCTGGTAATAGGCCCTGACAACGGGGCAGCCAACTATGGCATGTGCGGCCGGGCCTATAAACCCCATTTCCTTTTTTCCACAATGCGGGCCAGAACCTCTGTCATGAGCGGCAAGAGTGCCGGCGGAGTTCTGCTCCACATTGAACAGGCCAAACGGAATGCTTTAGGCAATCCCATGAGCGCAGAAGAAATCGCTGCCTTCCAGCAGAAAATGATTGATAAATATGATGGGGAAGCCCATCCCTTTTTCTGTGCATCCAGACTTTTAAACGACCGGGTCCTGAAATTTTCAGAAATCAGGGACTGGCTTGGTATGGCCTTTGAAGTAAGCCTGATAAAGCCCATTGGTGATGCCACCTTTGGAAATTTTAGATTTTAGTCAAAGATTAGACCCGATAATAGATATAAAAAGGAGAACCCCATGACAGAATATGATTATTGGAAAATTTTCCCCAGAATGCCCCGGAAGGTGATAGTAGGTGATATCACGGTAAGAGATGGGTTTCAGCATTTGGAAAAGTTTATTTCCACCCAGGCAAAGATCACCTACCTTGAGGAACTGATCTTTGCAGGATGCAAAAACATTGAGGTGACAAATCTTGGCAATCCCCGGCTCATGCCCCAATTTGCAGATGCACAAGAATTGCTGGCCCATTTAAGATCGGATAATTTTGTATCCAGAGCAGCCAAAAAGGGCATTGACATGAAAGATGTGGTCCTCACGGCCATCACCATCAGAGAATCCGCAGTGGACCGGGCCATTGAACTTGCAAACCGCGGAGTAGGCCCTGACAGGCTTTTGATGATGGTCTCAACGGAAGAACAGCATCATTTTGCCAATTCCGGCACCACCCTGCCCAATTATTGGGCGGAAGCTGCCCGCTGTATTCAAAAATGTACCGCTGCAGGCCTTAAGATGTGCGGCACCGTGTCCACCATCTGGGGATCTCCCATTGGCGGGGCCACGGACATGGCGGATGCCGTTGAATTCACCAAACATTGGCTTTCCATCGGCGCCTCTGACATCGAGCATGCCGACCATGACGGGTCAGCATCTGCCGCCGACGTATACCGGTATTTTTCCATGATCCTGGATGAAATCCCGGATACAAGCCTTCACATTGCCCATTTCCACGAGACCAAACGGGTGGCATCAGCCTCTATCCTGGCCGCCCTCCAGGCAGGCATCTGCCATTTTGAGGCCACACTCGGGGGACTGGGCGGACAGCCGGCCAACTTCATGGATGACCGGCCCATTAAGGGAACCGGGGATTATTATTATGATGATGAGCGCTATGTGGGCCTGGTCTGCCTGGAAGATACCCTTGTACAAATTGATGAAATGGGTATAGAACATGGATATGACATTGACAGGATCCTCTGGCTGGGCAAACA
>PIVS01000702.1 GCA_003353855.1 Desulfobacteraceae bacterium | reverse complement strand
CCTTTCTCCGGGATTGCCCTCGGAAATGGGACACATGATCAAGTCCCTCCAGGAGCCCAATGTACTGGCAGACATGGTGGCCTCCACCATCAATGCGCCGGTTAAGGAAAAACAAAAGGTCATTGAGCTGCTGGATGTCAACCTCAGGCTGAAAAAGGTGACCCGCCTGGTCAATGACCAGCTTGAAATCCTGGAAATGGGATCAAAGATCCAGAGCCAGGTCAAGGAAGACATGGATAAACGGCAGCGGGAATATTACCTTCGACAACAATTGAAAGCCATCAAAGAAGAGCTGGGGGAAACCGGGGATGAGCGGGTTGAAATCCTGGAATACCAGACCCTGATAGAAGAAAAAAACCTGCCGGCTGAATCCCGGCAAGAGGCGGAGCGGGAGCTGCAGCGTCTGTCCAGGATGCATCCCTCCTCATCTGAATATGTGGTTGCCACAACCTATCTGGACTGGCTCACCTCCCTGCCCTGGCATGAAAAATCCCGTGACCGGCTGGATATCAAAGAGGCCCGAAGGGTCTTGAACCAGGACCATTACGGCCTGAAAAAACCAAAAAAACGCATCCTCGAATATTTGGCTGTCCGGAAATTAAAAAAAGACTCCAAGGGCCCCATCCTCTGTTTTTCAGGCCCCCCGGGCACGGGAAAAACCTCCCTGGGCCGGTCCATTGCCAAGGCCCTGGGCCGGGAATTTGTCCGTATCGCCCTGGGGGGCGTCCGGGATGAAGCTGAAATCCGGGGCCATAGAAGAACCTATGTGGGGGCTCTTCCCGGACGAATTATCCAGCAATTGCGACAGGCTGGAAAGAAAAACCCCGTCTTTATGCTGGATGAGATTGATAAGGTCACCTCCTCCTACCATGGGGATCCTTCCTCGGCTCTCCTGGAAGTTCTGGATCCGGAACAAAATTATTCTTTTACCGATCATTACCTGGACCTGCCATTTGACCTGTCAGATGTCATGTTCCTGACCACGGCCAATGTCCTCCACACCATTCCTGCCCCCCTGCGGGACAGAATGGAAGTTTTGGAACTTAACGGATATACCCAGGATGAAAAACTCAAAATTGCCACCCGGTATTTGATCCCCAAACAACGGGATGCCAACGGGCTTCTAACCAACCAGATACGATTCACCAAAGGGGCTGTCAAAAAAGTCATTGCAGGCTATACCCGGGAGGCAGGGTTACGGAATCTGGAGCGGCAGATCGGGGCCATCTGCCGGGGGGTTGCCTCTCAGATTGCCGAGGAAGAAGCAACCAGTCTTGTGATCCGCCAGGACAATATTAAAGACTATTTGGGGCCGGTTCAGAACATGCCGGACCTGGCCCTGGGAATCAAAACCCCGGGGGTGGTAGTGGGACTTGCCTGGACCCCCTTTGGCGGAGAAATCCTCTTTGTTGAAGCCGTTTCCATGCGCGGAAACCATGGCCTCACCCTTACCGGCCAGCTGGGGGATGTGATGAAGGAATCTGCCAGCACGGCCCTGAGCTTTATCCGGGCCAATTCTAAAAAACTTAAAGTGGATGAGACATTTTTTGAAAATCATGATATCCATATTCATGTGCCCGAGGGCTCCATTCCCAAGGATGGACCCTCTGCCGGCGTGACCATGCTCACCGCCCTGGTCTCTTTGATTTCCGGCAAACAGGTAAAATCCCGCATGGCCATGAGCGGAGAGATCACCCTCCGGGGGGAGGTCCTGCCCGTGGGCGGGGTGAAGGAAAAAGTGATTGCCGCCCACAGGACCGGGATAAAAACCATTATTCTACCCCTGTGGAATGAAAAAGACATGGAAGATGTACCGGCCCATATAAAGGATAATATGGATTTCTTCTTCACCGATAAAATGGAAGATGTATTAAGCAAAGCATTTGATATATGATAAAAAAACAATTCCCCCTTGCAAGAACTCAATGCCCTCCGGCAAAAACTCTCGGATTTCTCCTGGTCATCTTTTCCCTGGTGCTGATTTTTGGATGTTCCAAAAAACTGAATTCTCCCTATGATTATGAAAAACCCTCTCCAGGTAAGTCCCAAGGACACAAATCTACCAACGGCAAGACCCCTGCCACCCAAAGACCCTATACCATTAAAGGCAAGCAGTATACCCCCATGGCCAGCGCCCACGGATATGAGGAAAAAGGGGTTGCCTCCTGGTACGGTAAAAAATTCCACGGCAGAAAAACCTCCAATGGAGAAACCTATAATATGTATGCCATGACCGCTGCCCACAAGACCCTTCCCATGGGGACCTGGGTAAAGGTATACAACCGTGATACCCGTCAGGAAGTCACCCTGCGGATCAATGACAGGGG
>PIVS01001202.1 GCA_003353855.1 Desulfobacteraceae bacterium | reverse complement strand
CCTGCCAGATATTTATCCAGCCTTGGAATAATAAAAAGGATAAAATTCAGGGCCATGAATAAGGGAATCAACAGCATTGAAAACCGAAGCGTAATCAGTGCGAAGCCTGTAAAAAGAAGGATATCACCCCAATAATTGATATGCATGGAATATTTAAACAACCCTTGTGTGTACAGGTGTCCCTTGTTTTTCTCCTGTTTTTTCCAAATATATCTTGTGTATTCAGCCTGTGTATTCATCCATGAACCGAACAAGTATAAAAAGATGCTGAAATAATCCAAAATCCCAACCGGTTGATTGCTGCTGCCCCCAACTTTGGCAAAATAAAACAGGGCAAAGGACATCAACCCTGAAACAATGAGCATTTCACTCCATTCCATTTTGCGTTTCAGGAAAACAAATACCGTGACAAATAATCTCAAAACATAGAACAACAAAAAAAAGAGCAGAACAAACTGCCGGGTAAAATCACCCGTTATTGCGTATGGTTTTAACCCGGGAATCAGTTCATCGACATTTTCAAACATCAAATAGGCGGCCAAAGAACTTGCAATGATAATGGCGG
>PIVS01001201.1 GCA_003353855.1 Desulfobacteraceae bacterium | reverse complement strand
TCTTAAATTATCACAGTCCCGCTGTGCACAAAGCCATAGATTCTTTCAAATTGTTTCGGAATAGATAATATTAGGCCCATGAAAGGATTTTCAAGCAGGCTTGCCGAAAGGACACTAATTTTTTAGCTACGTCTTTCCAAACAACGTTAAATCCAATATGCGGTGAATTCCTATAATAAAAACTATGGTCACGGAAAATTTCCAACGCTTTGGAGAGATCTTTAACCATAAGCATTTTGTGAGATTCGGCTATTTGTTTGTCTTCAGGAAGTTTTTTGTTTGCGTCTTCCACAGCTCTAGTTTTTCCACTACCGGAACTTCCGCATAAAATGAATCTAGTTTCACCCGGCCTGCTCATCAATAAGTTGGTCATTCTCGTTTTCTTGTCTTTAATATAAGACAACATTTCGCCAGAGACCCTTTCAAAGTTTTCCATAACCATGTTCTGGGAGCATTACCTGTTTCTCCCAAAAATCTACGGAAACCGGAATAAATTTCATTAATTCCAGTGATAATTGTCGAAAGTTTCTGCTAATGGTTAGTAACCAGGGTAGACAACCGCTGC
>PIVS01000162.1 GCA_003353855.1 Desulfobacteraceae bacterium | reverse complement strand
CTTTTGCAAGAATTCGAGTTACAAAGGGCCGTTCAGCACCATTACCGTCAGTAAGGAAGATCTTGTTAGGAATGCCGTGATTGATATCGAAACCACAATGAGCTTTTGCCTTTTTGGAGCCTTTTCTGTAATCCGCCCAATACATTGAAAGGACAGCATCAATCAGGCTTCCATCAATGGAGACAATATTCCTCAATTCAGCCAAAGCATTGGGACCTTTAAAGCGGACAGATATTCTTCTTGAAACTGAATACTTAATGCTTCGGGTACAAGTAAAGGCAAAACAAGGTGCAACCTGGCCTGACTGCAAAGGAATTTATGGGAGTAATATTTTCCTTGTGCTTGTCGATTATCAAAGGCTACAAGTGACAGACCGCCCAAAAATTTTCATACTCAATCCTGATGATTGGAGCCATTTAATTCAACAGGAACTTGCTACGCAAATACAATCTGGTGAGGTACATATTGATAGATATAATATCCCAACATGGGTGAACCAGCTGAATTAAAAGGCGTATTATCTCAGGTGCGGGATGAGATCAATGGCTATTTGAACAGGTCACTCACACTTTCCCCGGTGTGAATACGCTGGATTGCCTGGGAGAAAAGCGGTGCCACGGATAATACGTTTAATTTTGAAAACTGCTTTTCATTTGGAATATGCACGGTATTTGAAACAATGATTTCAGTAATGGATGAACTGCTCAGGTTCTGTACAGCCGCCCCGCAGAGAACCGGGTGGGTGGCGCCGACATAAATTTTATTTGCCCCTGCTTTTTCCAGGGTTTCCACCGTGGTGACCAGGGTCGCGCCGGTGGAAATCTCATCATCAAAAATAATGGCATCCCTGCCTTTTACATTCCCGACAACCAGGCCCTGCTTCACATCCGAATCACTGATGCGTCGCTTATCTATGATGGCCATGGACGTGTTCAGCCGCTTGGCAAACCGGCCGGCTCTTTTGGCCCCTCCGGCATCCGTGGCCACAACAACCGCCCGGGACAGATCAAGGGTTTTGGCAAAGTAGTCACAGATGGTGGGAACGGCTGTAAGGTGATCCACCGGCATACTGAAAAATCCATGAACCGAATCCGCATGAAGATCCATGGTCAACACCCGGTCTGCCCCCGCTGTTTTTAAAAGGTCTGCAATCAGCCGCCCGGCAATGGATATTCTGGGGGCATCTTTCTTATCCGACCTTGCATAGGAGTAGTATGGAATCACGGCGGTAATCCGCCTGGCAGACGCGCTTCGCAAGGCATCCAGAGTGATCATGAGTTCCATGATATGATCGCTGACCGGCTGGGTCAGCGACTGAACCATAAAAACATCCTTTTCCCTGACGCTCTCCTCTATCTGGACAAAGAGATTGTCATTTGAAAACCGGGAGGTATCAAGCCGACTTAAGGGGATACCGATATGGTCGCAGATTTCCCGGGCAAGTGCGGTGTTGGCACCCCCGGAAAAAACTTTTAATTCATTGGGCATAGAAACAGTCCGATCCGTAATTAGTTATTGATGATATCTGTTCTTAGCAGGTTCTGTCGAAAAAAACCAGACAGACAAACCGTGTGACAGCTAAATTTGGCTTGACAAAGAAAAGAAGCCTTTCTGTCTTAAATCAATAAAAGTTAGTTTTGGCAAACATGAAATTTACCCAGGAGGCATCATGAAATCCAATTTTCATATTCAAGCGCAGAAAAAGAACCGGGAACTTCACATTCATCTGCACGGAATTTTCGACGTGGCACAGCCTATGAGCTGATTGCGGCCATTCGGGATGGGGAAAAGAACGGGTTGTCCATTTTTGTAGAGACAAGCCATCTGAAGCAGGCCAATTCCTTTGGCAGGGATATTCTGGATACCCACCTGCCGAAAAATGCCTTCAGGGCAAAGGTCCATTTCTCCGGTATCTGGGCTGATGGGATTCTTCCCCAAGGTTGTGTCCTGTTTAACGGAGAGCATCGAGAAGGTGACCGGTGCCGCGGCAATTGCAGGAACTGCGCCTGCGGCACCGGCAAGGCTGTGGAGTAATGGCATTATGTCTTTTTGTTTGTTCGGTATATGACCTCGAGACCGGAAAAAAAGAATTGATTCCGGCATTGCAAGGAGGCACAATTCAAAAAAGTGATTTATCGTACCACTGTTAAGGAAACAAACCTAAGATCTTTGGGTAAAATCAGGAGGATTAAATGGCAAATGATTTGAACGGTGCTTATCAGGGAAGGGCAGAAAAACATGTTTTTTCCATGCTTGGCGATACAATTGCCAAGGATCTGGGATACGAGAGCCTCAGGGGAATGGATGCCATCTACAGATATCTCATTGAAAAAGACCTTCTAAGTTATGATGGGTGGAAAAACGTGAAAATTTCCTGATGGAGCGTCTGACTCTGGACAGCAAGAAGTGGAATGCTGCAGGGTATGAGCCTTATCCGGGAAAAGTCATTTCAGACCGCCTCAACTCGACATATTCGGATCAACTAGATGAGGCTTATAATACCCACGGCGGTTCCATCACCAGATTCCTTCTGACCGATGAGGCAAAATCAATTTATGTGAATGCCGTTGCAGCGTTGAATACCTATAGTTCTTTTCATTTGACTTCATGCTATTCGTGCATTTCCTGCTTTTTTATTATATTATAACGTTATAGAGTTTAGGATATGATAACAAACATTGGGAGAATTATATGTCGTTTCAGGGCGTTGAATTTACTATAGGAATGCGCAAAATGGCAGTAAACGTAAAACATTATTTTGACAATTTAAAGTCAACCCCGGACACTTTGGCAAGCCCTGCCACTAAGCTTACCGCCTCTGCCCTTGGCATAAGTGAATCAACGGTAAAAGTGATCATGGCCGCTTACAATAAAAAGGGGGAAGATGGACTTAACTGGAGCAAATCACAGCAAAAAGGACGTCCCGCATATGCGGTAGACTCTGGTGTCGTACCCCCTGTTCGCCAATTCATTCGTAAGGCCAATAAAAATGGGGATCAAGTCAATATAGAAATAATCCGTCGTTATATGCGAGATGAGTTACATTGTGATGTCGCCCATACGACACTATGGAGAGCACTACAGCGATGGGGTTTTGAGTTTGGGACAGGAGTTCGATCTGCACAATTAAAAGAAAGCGAACGAATCGTTATTTTGAGAAGGCAATATTTAAGACAAAAACGTGCCAATCGGGATGACGAAGGTCAAATAATCCGACCTGAAGTTTACCTGGACGAATCATATATCAATAAAAATCATTCAAATGATAAAACTTGGTATTTTGAGGAAGACGGCATTATTATAGGAAAACCAACTGGAAAAGGAGATCGTTTAATCATTCTAAATGCGATAACAAAAAATGGATGGGTTCCAAATTCAAAACTTGTTTTCAAAGCATCAAAAAAGACAGGCGATTACCATACAAATATGAATTGGGATAATTTTTCAAAATGGTTTCAAGAAAAACTACTTAAAAACATTCCGGAAAATTCGTTGATTATTATGGATAATGCGCCTTACCATAATGTACTTGTAGAAGAAGCCTTTCCTAAAAAAAGTCACTCTGTAAAAAGATTGCGTGAATGGTTATCAAATAACGAAATTCCTTGGACCAAAGATATGTTAAAGTCAGAGCTTTTTGAATTATGTTCCCGGTTTGCAGTAAAACCAGAATTTTTGATTGATAGAATTGCTCGCAAGGAGGGGCATTCTATTTTACGAACACCGCCGCACCACCCAGAACTGCAACCTATTGAAACATGCTGGGCTGTTGTCAAAAATCATGTTGCTCAGCATAATGACTGCACTATGAAAAAAGTTTTTCTTTTATTAGAAGAGGGCTTTGCAAGGGTAACCAACAAAACATGTCAGAAGTTAATTGGAAAAGTAAACTCGAAGGAAGAAACCTTTTGGACTGAAGACACCAGCAAATCTACTTAGCCAGAATGAGGTCATATGAAATTGACTGTATGTGCTTAAATATCCCAATGCGAACCGACATATCCCCATCCATGTTCAGGAAACCGTTAAGATGGTCAAGCCTGGTATTCCGCAGATTAATATCAAGGGGTCTTAAGGCTGATAGGCTGAGGGTAAGCGAATCTCGATGATGTGAGTTCAGGTAGCTGACACCAGGCCTGCCCGACCCTCAGCGCCGAAGTAACCGTGTTTAATTTGCAAATGGGTTTTGAGACACTGGAAAAATTGTATTGAGTTGATAAACGTTAAGCTCCTGTCTTAAGTTTTCTGCTGCTTGTACCCAGAAGCCCAGGTAAAGAACAGAACACTGCCGGCTCCCATGCCGATTGCTGCGGCCACGCCGTCATTCCGGGACATGCCCATGGCTGTTCTTGCCACTAAAATAAAACTTGGATCGGGGCTGACAGCACCTGCCGGCAAAGCACCGAGGATAAGCGCTACTGAAATAAATATTTCCATTTTCTTTCTTTGGGTATGATTTTTGTTATCTATGCAATGGGATATCTTAGAAATTTATTCATGATAGCTAAACGGGTCGTTTAGAAAACATGAACACAGCCCGGAAAGATAATTCGAAGATTGTTTTGAGGCCTATACCCTGCCGCCCCTGAAAAATCCATAGGCGGCCCCGATTGACCCACCGGCCAGATGGCTGAACTGGGAAATCTGGTCTATTTTCAGGATGGAAACCACCTCGGACCCGATAAAGATCACAGACACCAGGATAAAGGTCAAAGGGATCTCCCTGGCGCTGAAATTGGAAAATGAGCTTAACAGCACCATCATAAATGCAATGCCGCTGCCGCCGATAAGGGTGGTATGAAACAGGCCTGCATTGAGCAATGCCGTTGCCACGGCGGTCACCACCATCATTTCAAGCAGTTTCCAGGATTTGTACTTCTCCTCAAGCAAAGGCCCCACCAGCAGTATGATCATGATATTTCCCATGAAATGGGTCCAATTGGCATGAACCAGCACATAGGAGACCAGGCGGAAATAAAATTCCGGATTGGAAAAGGCCAGTCGGCCGGGGGATGAAAGATTTATGCCTATGGCTTTTGACACGGGCAAAGTGAGGCAGGCCAGGGCCAGCAGGGCATAGGTCAGGATAACAGGTGCATTGTATCTGATTTTCATGTGATGCTTCTCCTTAGGTTTTTTTTTAGGCGTTATACCCGGGTCCGGCCTTCAAGGTCAAGCCCTGCTGTTATGATGACATCCTGCCGGATGTCATCATAGATGTCAGAATATATGGTGTCTGGCAATGGGAGGTGGGGGAGGGTGAAGCATAGCAACCGCCGGGCCGGATGGGATGTCCGGCCTGATTGATCCAGTTTTATTTTCCAAACTCTTTACTGCAGCTCCTGTTGAACGGAGGCAAGAATTTTTTTCTTGTCCGGAAATTTAAGCTTATCCTTTTTTTCAACTAATTTGTCATCGACCCAAACGGTAAATTCTCCTATTTTGCCCCCGGAATCAATTTTAACTTCGATTCCGGATTCATTTTTGAGAAAAGCCGCCACACGGGCGGCAAATAAACGATTGTGAAGTCAAATTTTACAATAGCGTATGGTTACCATTTGGTTCCTTTTTGTAAATTAGATCAGACATAAAACTGATTGAGTTTTCAACATACTACACAGCTAATGGTGTGGGTGGACGAAAGTCGGTCTTGTTCAAAATATACATTATGACGCTTGCCATCTGACCGGCCAGGGCGGATGGGTCCACGGGCAATGTAGATCGGGCAATGCAGTAGCCCTCCATAAAGGGCATTAAAATGCTGGCGGCCTGTTTGATGGCCCGGGGATCGGTGGCCCCGGGGATCGTTTTTTTCAGCATGGTTTCAATGATGGTGAACATATTCTCGTAATAGTCTTCCATTGCCTTGCCAACGCCCGGATTCCTTTGGGCGATTACCCAGAGCTCTTTGAATAGAAAGGCACAATCGGTTGTTTCGCTGTTATCCAGAACATCTATCAGCAGGAGTCGGATGTTTTCTTCAGGCTCATTGTCAGCATTAGGGGTGTATTGCTTGAATGTCTCCGTATATTCCTCCAGAAAGGATTTTAATAAACCGGCTAACAACAGCTCCTTGGTCTTAAAATAATACTGGACGTTACTGAGGCTCATGCTGGTCTTTTGCGCCACTTTGCGCATGGACAACCCTTCGCTTCCGGCATCCTGTAACAGCGCTGTGGTGCAGGCATAAATGTGATCAATCTTTCCGGACATTGGTTTAACCCTTTCTATACTCTGTTTCAGGAAAATGAGTATATAGATATTAACAGATTAGGTCAAGTGACCAAAAGTGAGTCAAAATTTAAGAAGACATTTATGAAAGGTTTAGTTGTCCGGGATGCCGTCTGATTTGAGTTTTGAACAGGCTGCGGCGATTCCTCTGGGGGCTGAGCGGGTCATTAACTATCAGCAAACGAACATATAGACACTGGCGGAAGCATTTGACCCAGGAGGTCTTTAATAAAGTCCACAAAGGCTTACCCGGGTATAAGGGGCAATCCAGTTTATCTGCCTGGATATACCGCATCGCCACCAATACGGCCATTGACAGGGCAAGAACCCACGCCTTTAAACATGATAAAACAAAAGACTCTCTTGAAAAAAACAAAGACCCGAAAAATCATGATGTCTGGGCGGACAAAAAAGAAGACTTAAGTGACCATAAGGTCATTAAAGAAGATATGAGTGATTTTGTAAAAATCGTAACTCTTTGACGTCGTAGTTGATTTCTAACCTGGCCGGATTTTTCAGTACGCAAAACATACTTGAGTCAGCAGAGCCCGGGAAGATATTATTTTTAGGAAAATGGTAGAACGCTGTGGAAGTGACTTTTTCTTTTTATGTGATTACTTTAAAGATTAAGTGTTTTAAAAAAAATCATTTTAAATAAGATTCCAAAATATAATAGGTGGCTTTATGGAAATAAAAAAAAATAATTCCAAAAATAAAAAAAGGTCTTGTAGTTGTCATCACAGGACATGGAAAGGGAAAAACAACAAGCGCCATGGGGATGGCACTTCGCGCCGTTGGTCATCAGATGAAGGTTTGTATCATCCAATTTATGAAAGGGGATCTGTATTCAGGCGAGTGGGATGGGGTAAAATAATTAAGTCCCTATGCAGAACTGACATCGACAGGAAAAGGATTCTGCGGGATAGAGGCAAGTACTGCTAAATAGTCAAATAAACTTGACATTTTAGGTTGATTTACGGTAATTTATCTTTGTAAATGTGGATAAATTTTAAATGTAAGGATGTTCGAATGATTGTTTTGGCCAATTTTTTTGAAGCGATTGCCGTGGTGCTGGACTATGCCTTGAGTATATATATGTGGATAATTGTTGCAGGTGCGGTTCTTTCCTGGGTCAGCCCGGACCCGTACAACCCCATTGTCAGATTTATAAATAATGTTACCGAGCCTGTGTTTTATCAGATCAGAAAAAGACTTCCGGTCAGTTTTGGCGGGTTTGATATATCTCCTATGATTGTGATTTTAGTGATTGTTTTTCTTCAGACATTTCTTGTTAACAGCCTACACGGGCTGGCACGCTCAATTGTTTAATTTTCAAAAAGGAGTTTTCCCATGGGGGTAACACCACTGGTTGTAAGGCAAAAGGAATTTACGACCCGGTTCAGAGGGTTTGATGTCCAGGAAGTGGATGTGTTTCTTGAGGAAATTTCAAAGGAACTTGAGTCCCAGGGCCGGGCCATTGAAGATGTAAGACAGGAAAATCATCGTTTGAACCTTGAAAATCAGGGCTATCGGAAAAGAGAAGATTCCATGAAGACTGCCATGATTCAATCCCAGAAGGTGTTGGATCAGATGAAGGAAAACTCTAAAAAAGAAGCCCAGCTCACCATCGCCAATGCAGGTGTGGAAGCAGAAAAAATTTTAAATCGTGCCCATAAACGTCTTTCCCAGCTGCACAGTGATATCATTGAACTTAAGCGCCAGAGAATTCAGCTTGAAATGCAGATCTCTGCGGTGCTTGAATCCCATTCAAAAATGCTTGAAATGACCAAGGAAGAGAATAAGGCGGCAGACGAAACCGATTCTACCCTGAAATTTATTAAACAGGCATAATTTTTTGTAAATCCTAGGAAAACGGTGTCCAAATGGCTGAAATTGATGCTTTTTTTAAGCTTATGCACGAACAGGGCGCATCCGACCTTCATTTGGCGTCGGGTCAGCAGCCGGCATTGAGGCTTAACGGTGATATTGAGCGGATCAAGTACCAGGAGTTGTCCAGCGATAAACTGCGGGGGATTCTTTATGAGATTACCTCCCAGGAAAAAATAAAGGTTTTTGAGGAAACCGGGGATGTGGATTTCGGGTATGAAATTCCCGGGCTGGCCAGGTACAGGGCCAATTATTTTATGCAGAAAAACGGAATATCGGCTGTTTTTCGTGAAATCCCCTCCAATGTGCTGACAGCAGAGCAATTGGGGCTGCCTTCGGTGATTTCCAAACTGGCGGACCTGCCCCGGGGATTGGTGCTGGTAACCGGCCCCACAGGGTCTGGTAAATCCACTACCCTTGCAGCCATTGTGGATCATGCCAATAAATCCAGGAAAGATCATATCATCACGGTTGAAGACCCAATCGAATTTGTTCACCAGAGCCACAAGTGTATTGTTAACCACAGGGAGGTAGGGCTCCATACCCAGACCTTTTCATCGGCTCTCAGAGGAGCATTGCGCGAGGACCCTGATATCATCCTGGTTGGAGAGCTCAGGGACCTTGAAACAATTTCCCTTGCCATTGAAGCTGCTTCAACCGGGCATTTGGTATTTGGAACCCTTCATACTTCCAGTGCTCCCAAAACCGTTGACAGGATTATCGAGGTTTTCCCCTCCACAGAACAGGCCCAGATCCGGTCCACCCTGTCCGATGGATTGCGGGCCGTGGTTGCCCAGGTATTGTTCAAACGGGTGGATCAAAAGGGGCGTTGTGCAGCCATGGAGATTCTGATAGCAACCCCGGCGGTCCGGAACCTGATCCGGGAAGGAAAAACACACCAGATTCCATCCATGATTCAGACGGGAAAACAATATGGTATGCAATTATTGGATGATGCCATCATGAAATTGTATGAAAAAGGCTGGATCAGCCCTGATGAGGCCTATGCCAAGGCGAATAACAAAGGTATTTTCAGACCATTTCTGAAACATTCTCCCTCTGATTTTACAGAGGCCTGATTTTGATTTGTAAACCTGTCCATATGAATAGGGGGATGGCGTGAAAAAACAGCAAATCGACCATATTCTTTCAAAAATGCTTGATTCCCACAGCAATGTTTCGGATTTAAACCTGACACCGGGCAAACCGCTCCAGGTGGAAAGCTCAGGCCAGTTGGTTCCCGTTGAAATTGAACCGGATTATGCCATCCTGACCCCCTTCCAAACAGAAGTTGTTGCCCTGAATTTAATCAATAATAATCGGAAGCTGACTGAAACCCTCATACGGGAAGGCTCCTGTGATCTTTCCTATCAGCTTGGCACAAAGGCCAGGTTTCGGGTGAATATTTTTTCACGGTCGGGAAAATATTCCATTGTTTTAAGAAAACTTGAAACCAAAATTCCCACCATTGAAGA
>PIVS01001200.1 GCA_003353855.1 Desulfobacteraceae bacterium | reverse complement strand
TTTGGTGCCTCGGAGTGAGACAACAGAGAAATCCCCTACCACTGCCCAGTGGTGACATGGCGCCAGGGCCGTGTAACAGCTATGTACTGCAAGCCCTGTATCATTCCGCGCGATGATCCGACGATTTCATCGCCTGCTGTCATCAAACCACACTACCTGACCTACATTTCAGACCACCTTCGCTCAGGATATGGGTTCACACCCCTGGCCTGGCTGCTTAGCAACGTACTCATTTTTTTAAGAACTTTGGTGCAGTGACTCGCTTTCAAAGACCAAGGGCGCGGATTAACATCCTGGGGTTAGTGGTACCTTAAAGGAATTTGGCTTTTTTTAAATTCCCTTTTAAAATAATCTACAAGTAATTTGGAGTAGGGCCACACCTTGTTTTAAGGTTAATATTGCGATTTTGTAATTTGAGAGGGCTTTCAAAGCAGCTGCATCACTGTTAAAATTAGGCCAAAGTCGCAAAATGGAATTTTGGGTATTTTTTACGTCTATCGCGACTTCCAGGTCATCCTGAGAGAAAACTACTCAAGTGATACATTCAAGTTATGTATCATTATTT
>PIVS01000161.1 GCA_003353855.1 Desulfobacteraceae bacterium | reverse complement strand
TTTATTTTTTTGGCAGTTTTTCAGAAAATTGTTTCTCAGTATTCTCAACAGCCAGGGCTTGCACCTGGAGGGTTCCTTTAACTGGTGAAATTTATTAAATGCCATCAGATAGGTTTCCTGGACAATATCTTCTGCATCAAACACATTGCCTGTATATTTCAGTGCCACATTAAATAAAAGTTTCATGTGGGGATAGGTCAGCTCTTTAAATGCCTTTCGTTTGAGTCTCATTGATCAATTCCTGATTTTGCCCCTCGTTCTCTTAAGGTAATCAGAATATGGATCAATTCAATTGCCCATGGCAGTTTTCTTTTTGTCCCCAGGTTTTACCCCCAGGGTTTTTCCGGCAGGCAGGGAAGATGACATGGGGGTATGGTCTTTATCTTAAGACAGGCAGACCTGCTTTTTTATTCCACTGTTTTTTTTTCAGGTGCCGGCTCAAGATGCACCATCACATCAATGAGCCGTTTGTTTTTTTTAAGAAGGATAGCTTTTACGGTTTCAGATATGTCATGGCCTGCCGTAACCGTCATGGAACCCTCTACTTCCAGGTGGAGGTCCATATAAAAGCAATCCGCTATTTGCCGGCTCCTGATTCTGTGAGCACCCAGGACATTTGGGATGGCCATGATGGTTTTTTCAATGGTCACAAGTTCCTGTTTTGACATGCCTCTGTCCAGAAGCTCATTAACACTGGTAAAAAGGATATCCAAGCCCACTTTGATGATAAATACCGACACGATAATGGCGCCCACATGATCCAGAAACATAAGTTTCGGGTTGATCAGGGAGGCAATCACCGCCACAAGGACCGGGATGGAAGAAAGGGCGTCTGTTCTATGGTGCCATGCATTGGCCTTTACCGAGGAGGAGTTGGTTTCAATGCCCACCCTATAGGTAATCTTGAACATGATCTCCTTGACAATGAAGGACAGGACCGGGCCGATGATGACCACAGGGTTCAGATTTGCATCCGGCCGGCTCATCATGGATAAAATAGCATTGTACCCAATGCCTGCGGCCACTCCCACCAGGACCAGACCGATGATGATGGTTACAAAGGATTCTATTTTCTGGTGGCCGAAGGGGTGACATTCGTCTGCCGGGGCAGTCCAGTATTTTACCCCCATCAGGATGACAAAATCCGAGGAGGTGTCTGAGAAACTGTGCAGGGCATCCGCCACAACCGCCTGGCTGTTTCCCATTATACCAAGGCCAAATTTAATCCCGGACAGGAGAATATTGGCCAAAAGTCCTATTAAGGTAATCTTCCTGATTTTATCTTTTCCAGTGTCTGGTGTTTTTACATAGATATCCATTGGTACTCCATTTGCTTATACACAGATCTATTTTAATCAATACATTTAATCAGGGGGATAAATTTTAAATTGGCCTTTGGAAAGGTAAATTCTTTTATTTCGGAGATGTGAATCCATCTGTAATCAATGGGCCCGTTCAAGGCAATCTCCCCGGAAACATAGTGACAGTAAAATACATCCATTTCAATCTTAAAATGGGTATAGGCATGTTTTACCCGGGTCAGAAAAGAATCGATCTTTACCTCAATCCCGGTTTCTTCCCTGATTTCCCGGACGCATGCCGACCGGTTGTCTTCATCTTTTTCAAGCTTTCCGCCGGGAAATTCCCATAATCCTCCCAAGGGTCCATCTAAGCGCCTTCTGGTAATAAGTAACCGGTCGTTTTTTCGGACAATGCCCACGGCAATTACCCGGGTAGGTATTTTTTTTTGAGTGGGACCTGGGATTTCATTGGATGGTTTCAATGGGCCCCTGGTGGGGTTGTCTGGTCACGGACAAGTCGGGAGACGCTTCCAGGACTCAGGCGGTCTGAAAAACCGGTTTCCCCCAGTCCTTTGTCTTCAATCTTGAGCAAGCTGTCCGGAAGCCTGGGAAAGAGCAGAAAAAGCAGGACCATCAGGGGAATAGCCTGGGCTCTGATTTTGCCTGCCAGGTTCACACTGGAAATTTGGTTTACAACCTCTTCAAACTCGTGGGTCATCATGGATAGCTGTTCTTCTTTTAAATTGCTTCTTTTAAATTTCCGGTTTTCCAGTTTCGGATCAGACTCAAAAAAGTCCTGACGCCGATACCGGAGGGACCTTTTGGGATATAGGCTTTCCTTGCAAATCCTGCAAAATCTGCCGAGGTCCATCCATTCCCCGGTTCATTTGTCTCGTCATTTTTTTTGGCCTCAGACTTGATTTTTCCAAGCCCCAGGACCCGTACCCGTCTGGCACTGGGCTTTTTTTACCTGGGCCATGACCGCCTTGTCACATTGGGGTGTCTTTTTTTTTATCTGGGTTGCCAGATAGACCAGAAGGTCTGTTTCAAATGAATCAACGTCTTTGTCTGTTGTGGTCACTCGGGTTGTTTCCATGGCTCACCTTATGTTTAGGGAAAGATTAACAGCTGATCCATTAAAATTAACACAGATGGGGTTTTAAAGTAAAAGAAACCGAATAATATGGTCCAGTTCATTTAATCCAGGTCCAGCGTCACTTTACACTGATTGCATTTGACAACACCCATGGAAAAATTGTCAATAAAGAGACAGGGGAATTCATCGAATTGATGACACCTTGTATATCCCTTTGTCGTTCATGCTCTTCATAATGAGCTGTTCCAACATGTTTAAGGATTTGGAAGGTTTCCCACTTGTTTTCTCTTTTTTGATATTTCTAATGAGTTGCCTCAGTCTCTGGCGCTCCAGTTCCGGACAGGCTAAGATGAACTCTTCCATGACAGCCGGATCACCCGTTAATAGCCTGTCTATCCACATTCGGGTCTCCTTGATGTTTTCCGATTCAAGGGGAAGGTCGGCATCTGTTTCCAGCAAAGCCCGGCGGATGGGTTCCGGGTCCACATTCCGCATCAGAGCTCCGATGAATTGCCTCTGCCTTCTGCCTGCAATGTTCGATTTAATAGATTGGGCTTCTATCAGGGCTATTCTCAGATCAGGGGGAAGTTCCATACGTTCCAATTTTTGCCTGGGCAGTTTGGTGAGTTCCTCTCCAAGTTTCTGAAGTTCTTCAGCCTCTTTTTTTACCTGTGTTTTACTCTTGTTTTGAATCTCGTTTTCCATCTCATTTTCCATGTTTACCACCGGGAATAAAAACCTGAATTATCAGGTTGTAAATTATGAAATATAGGACAGGAGGTCTGTTTTTGTCAAATTCAATTTCATCTAGCAGGCCAGGGATTTTGGAGGTAGCCGCCTGTGCTGTGTTGGCAGCCTTTTGAGAAGCTTTCCTGCTCTATAATAGGCATCCATGCTAATCAATACCCTGGAATTGGAATCAACGATTCTGTCTGCACAGGCTGATGCTGAGAACCCGCTGAATACGATTGAATGTATGACACCGAGCCTTGTACAGGCCAGCATGGTAATCGGCAGTTCTGCTGACATGGGCATGTGGATGGTGACCCGGTCACCTCTTTTTAGTTTGGCATCATTTTTAAGCAGGGAAGTAAATTCATTGACCCGGACATAAAGTTTCTGGTAGGTGATGTGATCAATCCTCTCTTCTTCCAGTTCAGGAACAAAATGAATGGCCGTCTTGTTTTTACTATCCTTCAGATGGCGGTCAATGCAATTGTAAGAAGCATTGATCTTACCGCCCTTGAACCATTTGTAGCAAGGCGCGTCACTGGTATTCAGCACCTCATCCCAGTATTTATTCCAGGTGAGCAGTTCAGCATATTCAGTAAAATAATCCGGGAAGTTGTCCAGGCTGTACCTGTCGTAAATTTCAAGGTCAGTAAGGTTTGCTTGACCGAAAAATTTGGATGACGGATGATAATAGCCTTTCTCTTTCCGATCAACAATAACGCGTGCTGCGGTAGTTCCAATGGACCATACCTCTTTTTGGAAGACGCCGGTTTTTGTCGTGGCAGCTGAATCTGTCTTCGTTGGATGGGCTCGCCAATACTAAGGAGGATTCAGAGATAAAAAGCCCCTGGAGTTTTTGATTCCCAGGGGCTTTGTTTTAAAAACATTAATGGAGGGTCGGTTTTCTAAGCGCTGGTCACTCCGACCTCTTCAAAGGTTTTGATGTCTGCCAGGGTTCGGGTGGCAAGATCCAAAAGTTCCATACAGACTGCGGCTCCGGTACCTTCCCCCAGCCTGAATTGCAGGTCAATGAGGGGGGTGAGCCCCAACCGGTCATGCATGTATTTATGGCCTATTTCCACGGATTTATGACTGGCAAAGAGATATTGCCTGGCCGTTGGTGCCAGTTCACAGGCAATGAGTGCCCCGGCCGTTGAAATAAGGCCGTCACAGATCACGGGGATTCCATGGGCCGCAGCCCCCAGCACCAGTCCGGCAAGGCCACCGATTTCAAGCCCGCCCACCTTGGAGAGGATATCAATGGGGTCCGAGGGGTCTGGTTTGTGAAGGTCCAACGCTTTTTGGATCACAGCAATCTTGTTTTTAAGGGCAGCATCATCAATGCCCGTGCCCCTGCCGGTCAGCTTTTCCACGGGAATTCCTGAAAAAGCTGCAATAATGGCTGAGGAAGGGGTGGTGTTGCCGATGCCCATGTCGCCTGTGCCCAAAAGATCCATCGGATCTTCAGCCATGAGTTCTTCCACGATCTCAATGCCGGCTTCTATGGATTGAACGGCTTGTTCCCGGGTCATGGCCGGCTCTTTGGTAAAATTTGCCGTGCCGTGTCTGACCTTTTTATGGAAAATAGGCAGATCCTTGTCAAAGTCATAGTTCACCCCAAGATCAGCCGCCTTTACAATGGCGCCGGCATGTTTGGCGATGACATTTACCGAAGCACCTCCCCCGACAAAATTTAAGACCATCTGGGGTGTGACCTCCGCCGGAAAGAGACTGATCCCTTCCTGGGTCACCCCATGGTCCCCGGCGCAGGTGACGATGCGTTTATTGGTCAGTTTTACGTCAATGCAGCCCTTGATGGCAGCCAGGCGGGCCGAGATATCTTCCATAACGCCTAAGCTGCCGGCGGGCTTTGCCTGGTTGAGCAGCCGGTCTTTTGCTGCTTCAAAGGCCTCTTGGTTCAAGGTTGTTTTGATGGATCCAATGGTCTGTTCAAGCAGCGACATGGCTTACCTCTTATCTGTTATGTCTTTTTCAAATATTTCCATTCCCTTTTTCATGGCACAAAAATCTCCGCACATGGTGCAGGTTTCCTTTTGTTTTGGCGCCCGTTCTTCCCTTATTGACTTTGCTACTTCCGGAAAGAGCAGGTATTTTTCAAGGTCATCCCACCGCATGTCCCGTCTGGCCATGGCAGCCTGTTTTTCATTTTCCCGTCTGTCCGGATATTTGGAAATATCCCCGATGCGGGCAGCAAGCCGTGTGGCGCGGACACCTTCTCTGACATCTTTTACATCGGGCAGGGCCAGGTGTTCGGCCGGGGTGATATAGCAGACAAGGTCTGCTCCGAACCGGGCAGAACTTGCCGCACCGATGGCAGCTGAGATATGGTCGTAACCTGCCCCGGTATCGCAGGGAATGGGGCCCAGTACATAGTAGGGGGCATTGCCGGACATGCGTTTTTCCAGCATGATATTGCCCTCAATTTCGTCCAGGGGGACATGGCCAGGTCCTTCCACCATCATCTGGCAGCCGTTGGCCCGGCCGATTTCCGCCAGTTCACAATTGATTATCATTTCCGCCATCTGGGCCCGGTCATGGCTGTCATGGATTGCCCCGGCACGGATGCCGTTGCCAAGAGAGAGGACAGCATCATATTTTTTCATCAAGTTGCAGACCCGGTCAAACTGCTCATACAAGGGGTTTTCCCTTTTATTGATGTCCATCCAGGCCACCATGTAGGTCCCCCCCTTGGATGCCAGACCGCCGTAGCGGAATCCCTGTTTTCTTAACCGTTCAATGGTGTAAAGGTTGATACCGCAGTGGATGGCCATGAAACTTAAGCCGTCCTCCAGCTGCTGTTCAATGAGGTCAAAGAGAAATTCCGGGTCCAGCTTGGCCGGGTTTTTATATTTCCGGATGGTCTCCTTAAAGGCCTGGTACAGTGGCACGTTTCCCACGGGAAGGTTGGTGTTGGCAAGCACGGTTCTCCGTACCTCATCCAGGTCTCCGGCTGCGGACAGCTCCATGAGGGTGTCTGCCCCTTCTTGTTCGGCGGCCTGGGCCTTCTGAACTTCCAGACTGATATCACAGATATCCGAAGATGTGCCGATGGAGGCATTAACCTTGGTTCTCAGCCCGGTGCCGATGCCCGCTATTTTCTGATTTTTACGATTGGGGTTGCAGGGGATGACGATCTCCCCCTTTGCCACATGGTCTCGGATGAAGCTTTCTGACAGGCCCTCGGATTCGGCCACAGTTTTCATTTCTTCGGTGATGATGCCCTGGCGGGCGTATTCCAGTTGAGTTGTCATAGTTTCCTCGCTAAGTTTTCCCTGCAAAACACAAAAGGTTTTTGCACGAAGTGAATCTTACAAAACCCTTTACCATCGAGTTTTACAGAATCAAGAATGTCTGGTTCGTCTTCTGACTTTCGGCATTAAATTTATTTTTTTGCCTTCCCGTGTTAACAGTGGCCATCTATAAAATAAATATTTCCGAATACAGCGGCGGGACCGTCACGGAGTTTAACCGTGTTCCGTGGACCAGACACTACCCATAAATTGTGAAGATCTATTTACATGGGTTTGACCTGTTAAGTCAATATTTTCTTTACAAACCGTGTCTCCTGATTAATAGTTGATATTGAGGCAGATAGAAAAATTTAAAGGAGAGCATGGCAGCAGAGAAAAAAATTAAAACCAGGTTCCAGTATCTTCATATTTCCAATGACGTGCTTTTCGGCAATATGGTTGCAGTGTTCTTTGGTGACCGACTCACCCGTATCCTGTTTGCACACAGGGCAGACCATTATTCGGAAGCCCTTTTAAATATGGTTTATTATCTGGACCTTTTTTATGGGGTTATTTGTGTGCTGGTGATGTCCCTGGTCACCATCTGGTATGAAAGGCCCATCCGTCACTGCCTGAAATCTTTTTATAAAGGATTGGATCCAGACCCGGTTTTTCTGGAGAACGCCCGTCGCCGGGTGCTCAATGAACCTTATATGATCATGTTTCTGGACCTGGCTGTCTGGGGGCTGGGATCCTTTCTTTTCTGGATTGCTGGTTCTCCTGCCGCCGGAATAGGCATTGCCAGCGGCATGATTACCACAACCCTGGCATTTTTCTGGGTGGAACATGTGTCCCAGTACAATTTGGTGCCTCTGTTTTTCCCTGAAGGAGATTTGTCAACGGTGGAGGGGGTGAGAGCCGGAAGCCTGAGAAGACAGTTTGCCGCCCTGATCATTGCCGTGTCTGTGGTGCCCCTGGCCTTTGTCCATTTAACCATTGTCCGGTTCAAACACATGCAGATGATGGATGAAATGACCCTGCTCATGCTGCTCCGCCGCTTGACGGAAACCATTGCAATGGAAAGTGTTTTGTTCATGGGGATTGCCATTGTCCTGTCCTGGCTGGTGGTTCAGAATATGACGCGGCCGGTGGCTGAGATCATCAGGGTCATGGGCCATGTGAAAAAGGGTGATTTTTCCAAAAAGGCAAAGGTGTTTAGTACCGATGAGATCGGATTTGCAGGAGAAACCCTCAATGCCATGACAGCCGGGCTGAGGGAGCGGGAGCTGATCAAGGATATTTTTGGTAAATATGTGGATTCAAGGGTCCGTGATGAAATCCTCAGCGGCCGGGTTCCCCTGGACGGAGAGGTCAAAGAAGCCACTATTTTGTTTGCAGATTTGAGAAATTTTACCCCCCTGGTGGAGGTGACCCCTGCCAAGGAATTGATTTATGTATTGAACGCCTATTTCAATGAAATGGCTGAAGCCATCAAGGACAACAATGGGCTGATCCTTCAGTTTATCGGAGATGAAGTGGAGGCTGTCTTTGGCGCCCCCGTGCATCAACCCGGCCATGAACTGGCAGCCGTCAAAACAGCCCTTGCCATGCGTCACCGCCTGGAACAGCTTAATAAGCGACTTGCGGGGGAGGGGATTTCCTCCATTGCCCACGGTGTGGGAATCCATACCGGATCTGTCCTGGCTGCCAATATAGGCAGTACACATAGGACAGCCTATTCTTTGATCGGTGACACAGTGAACCTGGCTTCCAGGATCCAGGGGCTGACCAAGGAGTTTCGGACCGACATCCTTGTCAGTGAAAGAATGCAATCCCTCCTTGGATATCATTATGATTTTCAACCCATGCCTGAAATCAGGGTGAAGGGCAAGTCGGATCCCATCCGGGTTTTTTCCCTGAGCCATGAAATTCGATCAGCGGATCAAAGGGGTGCTGTCGGGAAATAATTCATTCAAGGCTTTGTTAGGCTTGACCAACTTACTTTAATGATTAAGTTCTTATTTCAATAAAGGCCAACAAATGAATGGCTTTTTTGCAAGCAAACCTAATGAGGTGCCACTATGAAAAAAATACCGTCAAGAGACATAACCGCCCATTGTGAAGAAGGTGAATGCAGAAACATCGTAAGAGAAGCGGATGAAAAAAGACAAGTGGAATTAAATGCTGAACCCTATAGCAACAGCGGTCCTTCTCTCAGCGTGCCTTGGGCAAAGTCCCGTAATGAGGCTCCTGGCTGTCTGGGTGGTCATGTTTAAAAAGACCCCCCTTTAAACGTCAACGTCATAGTCACTGCTCATATGCCCATCCGGGTATATGAGCTTTTTTAACAGGACCCCTAAAGCCCTCTTCCCCCCTTTCTTTTAAAACAAATCAAGCTGCATGGAAATGGAAAAAAAGATATAAGATATTTCAGATTGACTGCCGGGGAAAATTTGTTTATCATCCTTAGCTTAGTTCACTGGGGGTGCTTTTATTTGCTGAGAGAAGTTACACAAACTTCAACCCTTAGAACCTGATACGGTTAGTACCGGCGTAGGGAAAGTGGTGTTCGTTTGTAAGGTTTTAATTTTTCCATCCTTCATTTTCCGCCGATACAATTTATGCCCGTTCAGGACAAAACTATAATTGTTTTTGGAGGCTTTATGCAAATTAACCTGAATGGAAAGACTGTGGAAACCAATAGCCGTTTCTTAATGGATCTTGTGGAAGAACAAGGTCTGAATCCTGTGTCCCTGATTGCCGAATACAATTATGAGGTGGTTAAACAGGAATCTTGGGGCAATATCCACATCAAAGACAAAGACAACGTAGAGTTGCTGAGCTTTGTGGGAGGAGGGTGAACCATGGCAAAAGATCTATTGAGACTTGGCAATAAAACCTTTTCAAGCCGGCTTTTGACGGGCACGGGAAAATTTGCATCAAAAAAACTGATTGCGCCCATGCTCGAAGCAAGTGGATCCGAGATTATCACCGTGGCCCTGCGCCGGGTGGACCCCAGTGCAGATCAGGAAAATATTTTGAGCCATATCCCGGACACCGTGACCCTGCTGCCCAATACCTCGGGGGCCAGGACTGCCCATGAGGCGGTGAGGATTGCCAGAATTTCCAGGGAATCAGGCTGCGGTGACTTTATAAAGATTGAAGTGATCACGGACATGCAATACCTGCTGCCGGATAACCACGAGACCCTTAAAGC
>PIVS01000701.1 GCA_003353855.1 Desulfobacteraceae bacterium | reverse complement strand
GAATGAGTTGATGATATCAAACCCATATAAACTCCTTAAAAGTATAAATATTTATTAATATAATTAACTGTAAATAAAAGAGATAAGTGTAACATATTTTAAGAAAAAACAACAGAAAAGATGAATCCTCGAACAGGGTGGTTTTATCTCACCCCGGGTGAGGTTTTGCCTTGGCAAATATAAGCAGCCGGCTGAAATTAGTTCCCCACAAGCATACCTCAAAGTTTATCCTTGAAAACACGGGGTTTCTATGATTGACACAGGTCATGTATATTGGATTGGATGTCCACAAAAATTTTATAGCTATTGCAATTGCAGAAGAGGGACAAAAAAGAGAGGTTAACTTTTACGGTGCAATCAACAACGATATGGATCAATTACATAAATTCTTACGAAAACAGATTTCACAAGGAGTAGAACCCAGGTGCGTATATAAAGCAGGTCCTTGCGGGTATAATATTTACCGTAGCTTGAAAGACAAAGGCATAGACTGTGTTGTGATAGCTCCTTCTCTAATCCCAAAAAAAAATGGTGCTAAAATTAAAACGGACCGAAGAGATGCGGAAAGTCTTGCAAGACTGCATAGAGCCGGAGAGTTAATTGCAGTTTATATACCCTCCATGGAAGATGAAGCACTTCGGGATATGGTCCAGGACGATAAAAAGCGCGTGGAACGTATTTTTGAACAAATCAAGCAATTAGTGGAACAGACTCAGTTAAATGATCTCAATAAGTCGCTGCAGTTATTGCGGGGGGTATCACAGTTGGAGAAACCCAGTTTACATTATGGGAATTAGGTAACTAACACCGAAACTTCCGAAAATAGATACGTGCAGCTCCACGACGAAGCCAATTCATGCGGTAACCAACCCGCGTATATCAGACTGATCAACCGTCGTTAATTGATGACACCGTCCCCTTCAATAAAATTTCAAAATGAGTAAGATCTTCTTGAATTTGAACCTCATATTCACAACCGGTACAGGAAAACTATATCGTGCGATCCGAGGGTCTTGAAGGTGATTGACTTCCTGCATGCCCATCATTCAGGATTTTCCGACCAGAGCCATCTCACCCGGCAATTTAAACTAAGATACGGCCTTACACCCAGAGCATATCAATTGGATATTTTAAACTGATGTCAATTTTATTCAAGACAATGACCCTGGGGTTGGAATAACATGCCTTTATAAATGAATTTTATTCAAATTGAATTTGGAGAATTTTATGTCACCCTATATTTATGCCCTGGGAGCGATTTTGTGCTGGGCAAGCCTGCCGGCCGCAATTGGGTCGGGTCTTAAAGGACTTACAATTGAAGAGTTGATGTTTTATAGTTTTACTGGAGCAGCCGTGTTTCTTTATTGCCAGGATGTATTGATTGAAAAAACATTCCGGCTTTATGTTCCCGGAGTGAAAAAAAGCCTTGTGGGGGTATGGGGCATTTTCGGATATCATTATGTATATTACACTGCCATGGATAGCGCACCTCTGGCTGAAGCAGCTATTCTGGCCACCACCTGGTCGTTCTGGATTGTGGTATTTTATTCAGTGATTGCCTATAAAACGTTGAAACTCTCTATTGTGATTACTGCTTTACTGGGACTGACCGGCGTCAGTCTTGTCATATCTTCAGGCCAAGTGCTGCAGTTTAATACCGCATACCTGAAAGGGTATCTATTGGCCTTGAGCTGCGGTTTGATCTGGAGCAGTTTTTCCGTTGCTCTACCTTTTCTTGAAACGAAACGTAATCCTATGACAATTTTCACCATTTATGCTGCAGCACTCTCTTCTGTTCTTTTCTTCATTACAGGGCCACACCAGATGCCTCCTGCCCGCACCCTTGCATCTGTTTTATATCTGGGTTTTGTACCCCTTGGGCTTTCCTTTTTTTTGTGGAACAAAGCAATTACCCGGGGCAATTTATCTGTGATCGGTTTACTCAGTTATCTGGTACCGCCATTGGCTGTTTTGCTGGTGGCTCTGATCCACCGGCAGCAAGTGTCGGGGCAGATTATTGCAGGTATGGGGATAATTATTGCTGCTTCTGTTCTTGGTAAAGTTGTTATTTCTCTTACCTCTCGGGCTGATTAAAGATTTGTGAACCTTATTTTATAAATAAATATCATTCAAAACATTTTAAGTGATTATTATAAAAAGCTTATTTTTCTTTGAGCATTTACAAATTTGATAATTTATTGTAAAAGTTATGGCTTATATTGGGATTATAAATGTTCTCATTACTATACAACGAGGTGATATCTATGAAAAAAAGAATGCAGACGATTGATGGAAATACTGCAGCTACCCACGTGGCCTATGCCATGAGTGAG
>PIVS01000700.1 GCA_003353855.1 Desulfobacteraceae bacterium | reverse complement strand
AGGACTTGAAAACTGGAGACAACCCACCACCTCCCGCTGTGGCCGGTTTACGTAAATCAGATACTGTATGCGCGCCCCAAATGGCATTGCGTATCCCAGATAGTGATACCTGCCGACGAACCCCTTAAACAGTTCCCTTTGTTAACGATGTGCCCCTTTAAATACAACTATTGAGACTTGTTTCAGAAGAACCGCACCCAAATTAAAAAGCTATTTTGGACAAGAGTGATTTACAACAGGCAGCTACATGCTCACGAAATAAGATGGATCGTTGGAGAAGGATTTATCGGAAGAGTCACCGTAAAAGTGCTCCCCTGGCCAGGAGTACTTTTTACCAGGATTTGCCCTTTGTGAGCTTCGACAATGGAGCGGACGATGTTAAGACCCAGGCCGACGCCTCTTTCATCTCTGGAGCACGTCTCGATGACCCGGTGAAACCGGCTGAAGATCCTCTCTTGTTCCTCCCTGGAAAGACCGATCCCTGTATCAGAGATCTTCAGAAACGCCCAATCGGTATCAGAATGAAGAGACAATGTGACTTTACCGCCGGCCGGTGTATATTTGACGGCATTGTCCACCAGGTTTAACAGAAGCCTCTTCAGATACTGCCGGTCTCCGCGGACAGAAACAGATTCCGGCAAATTTGAATGGAGGTTTACACTATGGTCATCAGCCACCACCTTCATTTGCTCACAGACCTCCAGCACCAGGTACTCTAACTCCACTAACCGCAGGTCAAGCCGCATCCCTCCGGTGTCGGCGCAAGCGAGCAGAAGAAGGCTGTCTACCAAATGATTGATCCTGTCAATCTCTTCGAGCCCGCTTTTCAGGACACGTTGGTATTCTTCAGGGCTCCGCTGCGACAAGAGGGCGACTTCCATCTCACCTTTCAGAATGGTCAGGGGGGATTGAAGTTCATGGGAGACATCAGCACCGAACCGGCGCATTTGATAATAGATATCATCCTCCCGGTCAAGCATGTCATTGAATTTGGTTTTCATTTTCTGCTCTCCTTACTCTAAAAAAAGGCTTAAGTTCATTCTATCAATACACATCGTGCCGTTGGCAACAGAACCGATCCATAGCGGTCTGTTACTTATAGAATAACTACTGAAAATTAAAAACAGATTAGTTGAACATTAAAATTTTCTAATGTCGTCTGAATTCACCCAGATTTTCATCGGAGGGTGGTTAAAATTCCCGCCTTTGTCTGCCTTACTGCTAAACCATATTTCCCCTACTTCACCACCGTCTTTAAATGTAGGCGCACTTACCACACCAAAGCTATAGACAAACTTATAGCCAGTGCCCGCTCTATTCCAGAATGTTGCCATGCAACTGCTCGGCATTGCTATTGAATATAGCTTCATTGAAGAACTGACTTCATAGGTGAAAATATCACCATTCAGGATGGTCTCTTCCGGTATGGATAATTGCTTATTAGATATTCCGTCATCGTAATACAATAAGAAGTCGTATTCTACGCTGTACTCAATCGCATCCACAATAGCTGAATCATCCTCGATAGCGGCAGTTTTAAATGTGTAATTGGAACCTAGCTTTTGGCATTCATCTTCACCATCAGTGAATACCTTTAAGGTTTTCGTTATCTTCCAATTTGATCCGTTGAAACAGGCAAAAGGAAATTCCGCATTGGTGTTGGTTTCTGTGTACCGACCATTTGGATAAGAGCTGCCATCCTCAGACAATGCATATAAATACGAAAAAGAATCTCCACAAATGGAAGTTTCAGCAAAGCCAAAAATATATTTAGTATCATACACTGCTAGTACCTTACCACAGTTACCCAACGCTACTGCGACCCCGTATTGATCACCGGTTATCAGGCCGGACTCAACAGACCAGGTGGTAGCGAAGTCTCTCGTTATATCCCGCCTTGATCCACTTGGAAGTACAAATTCGAGCTTGAGTTGTCTATTCTCTCCCACCTTTCCTAGTGCACCCCCAGGCCTTGTCATAACAGGTGGGCTCACTGGAAACGTCATGAGATGACCAGGGTAATTGTTAACACCTTTCTTTTCAGTGGGTTAGCTTGTCGGTGAGTACAACTTTTTTTCGACAATAATCACAATACAGGAGGTGTTATGGACAATGAGACTCGTAAAAAAATTGCTTTGATCCGTTTCAAATTGATCAGTCCGGAGTTAGCAGAGCCAGGAAGAGTTCAAAATGAATACTTTCGCAGCCAGGCTATCAAACGTCATGAATTTCCACGCTATGGCAGCAGGAAATTCAAAGTATCCACACTAAAATCCTGGCTCAAGGCATATCGGAAAAATGGTTTTGAAAGCCTGAAACCTAAAATCAGAAGCG
>PIVS01000699.1 GCA_003353855.1 Desulfobacteraceae bacterium | reverse complement strand
GAAAATGTTGGTGACCCATATTAAATACATAAGAACAAAATCAAAGGGAAAACCCCGCCGGGAAAAACAAGGCGCCGGGGTAGGGCGGGGGGGGGGGGGCTGAGCGGCACTTGAAGGTTTCAGCTTTAACAAAAGTTTTAATCGTGCTGAGGTTATCGGCACAAAGCCCCCGGCCACTCAGTTTTGCGTTATGTGCAATGTGTATTAAGAAATCAAAGTAATGAATAAATTGAAATACTTTTTCTTAGTTGTCGATATCGGATTTATTGCCTATTGGCTTATTACACTCTTAGGAGTGATTCCGAACGAGTACCTGTTTAAAGATTATCAAAATCCGATCTTGGTTGCATGGAATTGGTCCTTTTGACCTTTGGATTTATTTATCTCTGGTACTGGTTTGACTAACTTATGGTTGTGGAAAAAGAATAATAGTAGCTGGAAATCCCTAGCATTGATCTCACTTGTTCTGACATTTTGTTCGGGTTTGCAAGCAGTGGCATTTTGGTTCCTACGTGGTGATTTTGATATGTCATGGTGGGTTCCTAATTTATTTTTGCTTATTTATCCAATTTTCTTTATCCCAGGTTTCGTTAAAACTACAAAATAATATTCATCAACCACTGGCGTGGCGGCCGGTGAAACTCGTGTTAGCCATCTAAAATATTTGAAAGGACCTATATCTATATGAACATACTAAGAATAGCAGCATTTGCGGATGATAACAAAGGAGGCAATCCTGCTGGTGTCGTAATTTGTGATGAAATGCCAAATGAAAAAGAAATGTTTAGAATTGCTAAACAAGTTGGGTATTCTGAAACAGCATTTTTGAAGCCTGTTAAAGACGGTTGGAGAATTCGCTATTTCTCGCCAGAGATAGAAGTTCCCTTTTGCGGACATGCCACGATTGCCAGCGGAGCCGTTTTAGGCGATCGCTTTGGGGAAGGTGTGTATAAGCTCTTTCTTAGTAACGATGAAATAAGTGTGAATGTTATAAAATCTGTAAATGGCAGATATGCAGTAGCCTTGCAATCTCCTATAACATGGTCAGACGTTGCACCGCAGGAGTATGTCGAAGAAATTCTTAAGCTGTTCCAATTAACTTCGACTAAAATTGATCCGAATTTTCCGATTCGCTTTGCATTTGCAGGTGCAAAGCATCTTATCATTGTATTGAAAGACCGCAAGACACTTGCAGAAATGAATTATCATTTTGAGAATACTAAAACCCTGATGCTGAATGAAGATATAGCGACAATCAGCCTGCTATGGCCTGAGTCAGACGGAGTCTTTCATTCTCGTAATGCATTTGCACCTGGCGGTGTATATGAAGATCCGGCGACAGGTGCAGCGGCGGCGGCTCTGGCAGGATACTTACGAGATATAGGCTGGCAAGGAAAAAGAAGGTTTGAAATTATCCAAGGAGAAGACATGGGGTGTCCCTCACGTCTATTTGTGGAATATACTTCTAAGTCTGGTGCAAGCGTAAAAGTAGCTGGGGAAACCAGGTATATCAGTGAAGAAAATGGCTAATAAAACGGTTGAGACGGGCCGGGTTTTCTCAGCTGCGCTCCGAAAACCCGGCCGCTCACATCATCGTTATACTTCTACTAGGGAACATCTAAATTTTGATTCAAAATATTACAGTTAGCTTAAAAGAAGCGCAAAATGTATTAGCCCATTTGATTTCAAATAAAACCACCTTAAAGAATATTGAATCTGCTGCAAATATTCTGATTGAGTCACTGAAAAATGGACATCGAATCTTCTCATGTGGGAATGGTGGTTCCATGTGTGATGCAATGCATTTTGCCGAAGAACTGACGGGTCGTTACCGAAAAAACAGAAAGGCTTATCCAGCTATCGCAATTAATGACCCAAGCCATTTAACGTGTGTCGCAAATGATTTCGGCTATGCTTATGTATTTTCCCGATATTTAGAAGCTCATGGAAAAAGTGGGGATACGCTTATTGCTATCAGTACCAGTGGAAATAGTGAAACTATTTTAAATGCTGCAAAAACTGCAAATTCCATAGGGGTTAAAGTCATCGCATTAACAGGAAGGATAAATCTTGAGCTACAAGATTTATCAGACATTTATATTTGTACTCCGGGAGGGCAGTTCGCTGATCGAGTTCAAGAATTGCATATTAAGGTACTACATATTTTAATAGAGATGATTGAAAGGTATTTCCATCCAGAAAATTACGTCGAAGTATATCGGGATAGGACTCCCCATCACTGAGGAGCCCTCCCACACCACCTGGCATACCGATCGGTACCACGGCGGTTCGGCTGATCAGGCAGGTTAATTTCCGGGTAGGTATAAACCAAGA
>PIVS01001199.1 GCA_003353855.1 Desulfobacteraceae bacterium | reverse complement strand
GTGAGTGCAGCAGGGATTTCCCTCGTTTACCGACATTATGAACGAACTCAAAGAATCCGAGGTAAAAAGGAAGTTTTTCTTGTGAGATACCACGGTGTGGGCGAATCCAACTTCGAAGTAAGGACCAGAAGCCTTCCATTGTATTCACATGGACTTCACAAAATCCGTCTCCATCACCACCTGCCCACACCGTTGTATTATTCCGAAAATGGGCGGCTTCTCTTTCTCCTGCCTACCACGACCTCTGGCACCCTTTAATCGGTTACGGCGACCATCTCGTCCCTTCTTTGATACAGCCTCAAGGTTGCCTTTGTGCCCTGCAACGATATAAACCTCATCGCACTCAACCTCGTCCTGAAGGGTTATCTGAGGCTTTTTTTACCACGCCTTCGCCTAGCTGAGCAGCCATCTTATGAACATCACCCCGGTTAAGGTCCAACTCTTTGAAAATCTGGCTGTTGGACAAATTCAACCCCATGAAATAGAGGCACAATATCCACACTTTGAGGGGTTGGTGATGTCCGGCAAAAATGGTTCCGGTGAGATCATCAAAACGTTTTCCGCAC
>PIVS01000698.1 GCA_003353855.1 Desulfobacteraceae bacterium | reverse complement strand
TTCCTTTTTACCTCGGATTCTTTGAGTTCGTTCATAATGTCGGTAAACGAGGGAAATCCCTGCTGCACTCACTGATTGAGGTGATGATCAAGTAAGACCTCAAAACGCGACATGAGCCTAAAAAAATTGCGATTTCCCATGGGGTTTATGCCCATGTGGGTGACCGGGTCCCGGTGGAAAAGTCGTTTCATGCTAATCTGAAAGGGGTGGAGCAGCCCATGCAGCTGCATATCATCCAACTGCCAACCAGAGAATAAGACCCTGGGTTCTGGCCGAGCAGGCCGGCGCCCTTAAAAATATACCGGGCTGTTTTTTTCTAACCACGGTGAAGCCCGGTTGTATACTATTCAACAGCACTGTAGAATATTCCACAGTTATTTGCCTGATTCCAGGGTTCTATCTTTTGATTTGCCTTAAAATTCAATATTTTATTTTGATTTTATCCCTCTGGCATGAATTCTGCTGAACAAGTTCCATGGATGTGCTGGAATGCTGAAATTAAAACCAGTATTTGTAGATACGAATACAAAGGAATTGAAATGAAACTAATCCTTTTAAGGGCATTTTTAGGGTTCGGACTTTGTTTGTTTTTTGTGAGCCCCTCCCATGGCAGTGATGGTACAGCAAGCAAGACAGCGGATGAAAAAGCGCTTGGTGAAATTGAAATTAGGTTTTCACAAGAACTGTCATTGTCTAATCTTCTTGAATTTGCTTATTTGTCCAACCCCTCAATTACTGCATCAAAAGAGACCTGGCAGATTTTTATTGAAAATTACAGAATCGGTAAAAGCTATCCCGATCCCCAGTTGATGACCACCTATTTCCCCTCACCCATCGAGACCCGCCTGGGTCCCCAGGACTGGAACCTGACCCTGTCCCAGGCCATTCCCTTTCCCGGCACCCTTTCCCAGAAAGGAAAGGTCCTTGAAGCCGATGTTAATATATCAAAATTAAAGCTGGATAAAACCATCAAAGCCATGGTAACCCAGGTGTCCACAGCCTTTTATGAGCTTGTCTATATTCAGAAGGCCATCGATATTGCAAGGGCCAATCTGGATCTGAATCTCAGTCTATCGAAAATCAGTCAAAATGCCTATGCCCGTGATAGGGCTCTTTTTTATGATGTGTCCCGCGCCCGGGCCCAGACTGCCCAGATTCAATATGATATTCTACTGCTCCAGGAGTTGGAGCAAACCCAAAAGGCCGGAATCAATACCCTTTTGGACCGAGAGCCAACTGCGGAACTGGGCAGGGCAGCAGGTCTTGCCCCCAGGGATTCGGTTTATCGGCTCAATGAAATTTACGATCTTGCCATGATCCACCAGGAAGATATCCTCATTGCCGATGAAACCATTGAAAAATCCAATGAAACCATCCGACTTTCTAAATTTGAAACCCTGCCTTCCTTTAAGCTGGGTCTTTTTTATGCCGGCATTGGCCAGCCCGAGGTGGCCAATCCTCCAGACAAGGCCGGTGATGACGCCGTGGGGATTCAGCTGGGGTTGAATCTTCCCCTGTGGTTCGGCAAAAACAAGAGCCGGACTTCCAAGGCGGTGGCAGGCAGGGAAAAAGCCAAGGCGGATAAGCGTGTTGCTGCCAACCGGATAAAGGCTGAAATCAGCCGGCTCTGGTTCAAACTTCAAAACTCAAAACGGTTGATGACCCTCTATGAAAACCAGCTCATCCCCCAGGCTCTGGCAGCGGTTCAAACAGCTGAATCCTGGTTTCAAGAGGGAGAAGGAAGCCTTTCCGATTTTCTTGAAGTCCAGGCAACTGCCTATAATTTCCAGTTATCCCTGGCCCGGGCAAGGGCAGATTATAGTCAGACCCTTGTTCGTCTCGAACGATTGGCCGGGGTGGTCCTGGATAAAAAGATGGATAAAAATAATGATACTCAGTCTGGCCATAATACACCGCCGGGTCACAATACAAAGGATGCTTCCCATGAAAGTTAAAATTGCCGGCCTTCTGCTTCTATTTTTTTCAGTGCTGGCCCATGCAGATTACGCCCGGATGAACAAAACCCGGGCAGTCTATACACCCCCTGCTTTTTTAAATCAATTTTTGGAATCTACAAGAATAGAGACCCCTTCTTTGACGGGGATAGGGACAGAGAATGGGGCGGTCCCATATTCAATTAATTCCCAGATGCTTGATTCTCAAATTCAGGCATTGAAAAAGACCCATGAAAAGGTTTTGGACCCAAAGGGCATTTTGTTTTTATCCTATTATGATCCTGCCATGTACGCAAAACTGGTTGATCTATCCTCTGATTCTTTGGCCATAGGTTCCCGGATCGGCCAAAACGTTGTTTTAAAGGAGATAGAGATCCTTT